>CALYNW010000045.1 GCA_945224895.1 uncultured Clostridia bacterium | reverse complement strand
GCAAAAAGCACAAAGGAGATTATACTGAGGATATTTGCAGCTTTAATTTTCTTTTGCTCTTTTTCACCAAGCTTAAAATTTTTCTTTTTGAGAACAAGGCGAACCGCTATGGACATTACACCAAAGGCAGGACAAATTCCCAAGGTGCAGATACCCACTATTGCCATTATATATGAAAAATTACAAATTCTTGCAATTATATCCTTATCATTCATAAGCTCACCTCATTAGTGCAGATGCCGTATTTTATATTTATTCTGTCAATTTTCTTTATAAATGCTTCTCCGAAAAGGAAAAGGAAAACAGCTGTTGTTGCACCGAAAATTAAATTAAAGGGTGCTCCTGCCAAATAAACTGACAGAACAGATTTTATATTCATATCACCGCTTATCATTAAAACGGTTGAAAGGTCAACTATAAGCCCGTAAACTACTGTCACACTCAGAAAGCCCACAAGGGCAAGACTGATTTTATTTGTCTTAATTTTCCTGAAAACAACACCGAAAATCAAGCCCACAAAGCCCATAGCCACCATCTGAAAGGGAGTCCATATACCCTGACCGAATAAAAAATTTGACACAAGCATTGATAGTGCGCCAACTAAATATCCTCTTTTTCCGCCCAAGCATACTCCGCTGACGGCAACTACCGCCGCAATAGGCTTTACCTGGGGCACAAGATAAAAAACGGCTCTGCTGACTACCGCAAGCGCCGTCAGGCTTGCTATAAGTGTTATTTCCCGTGAGGTTACTTTTTCCTTTTCGAAGGAGACAAAAAACGGAAGCATTGATAAAACAAGCACGGCGATTATAAGAAGATAATAATTTTTCTCGCCTGCAAAAATCTGCCAAGCCACAAGCAAGGCAAGACTTAAAGCCACAGCGAAGGGAAAAATCTTTTTCATATTAAGTCCTCCGCCGACACGGCAAAATCTAAATTCCACGCCGTTATTCTTCTTATTTGGGTTGTATAAAACTTCAGGGATGACAGCACTTCACGTCTGCCTCCTGCCGAAGAAATAATGCCGTCTGAGAGAAATGAAACATAATCCGACACCTCTCCCACAAATTCTATATCATGGGATACCATTATAACAGTTTTTCCTTGACTGCAAAGACCTTTTAAAATCTCGGCAAGGCTTTTCTTTGACTGTGCATCAAAAGCCTTTGACGGCTCGTCAAGCAGGAAAACATCGGCATTTTGCTCAAGCAGGATACCGAATGCAAGCTTTTGAGCCTGTCCACCGCTTAAATCAAAGGGGTGCTGATTTATACAATCCGCAATGCCTAATTTTTCGGCAGTAGCAGGAGAAATCTCCTCACCCACAGTATCCTTTGTAAAAAGGCAACGTACATTTTGAGGCATATAGCAGACATTCCCTGTTGCCTTAACCTTACCGCTATAAGCTTTTTTTATACCGCCTATGACCTTAATCAGAGTTGTTTTTCCACTTCCGTTGGAGCCGATAACTGAATTAATTTTGCCCTTATAGGCAGTGTAGGACAGTCGACTTAATATATCAAGCTCCTTTTTTCCGTAAGCAAAGGTTATATTTTTTAACACAACAGTCGGCTCGGTTTCGCTTTCAGACGTTAAAGGCTTCTCCCTGAATTTCTCGGAAAGAGGTATTGCCTCTTTAACTGTCAACGGTCTTTCATCAAAAAGTCCTGTAAAAGCAGGAAAGAAATCCAAAAGGCTATTGTCCTTTACAGCCTCTCTGACAGATGTATTACAGATACACATACCGCATTTAAGCACAATCAATCTGTCGCAAAAATCTATTACCTCAGCAGAGGAATGGGACGCCATAATAACTGTAACTCCAAGCTCGGTGTTTATCCTTTTAAGCATTGAAGAAACAGACAAAACCGCCTTTGGATCCAGCTGAGCAAAGGGCTCGTCAAGTATCAACACATCGGCATCATCTATCATTGCAGATGCAATGGAAACAATAGCCTTTTCACCTCCCGAAAGGCAGGAAAGCCTACAATCAAGGATATCATTTATATTGAAAAATGATGATATCTCCCCAAGTCTAACTGCGATTTCAGAGTCAGTCATATTTCTGTTTTCAAGAGAAAAGGCAAGCTCTCCTCTGACAGTTTCAGAAACAAATGAGGTGTCCGGATTTTGCTGAACAAAGGCAACGCTTTTGCAATTTGACAGAATATTACCTGTAATTTTTCCAAATGGTGAAAGCTCTGTTTTCAAAAGTCTCAAAAGGGTTGATTTTCCGCTTCCGCTTTCCCCCATTAAGAGAACAAGCTCACCCTTTTCAATTTCTATATTTATATTATCAACGGCTTTTTTATCTGACTTGGGATATGAAAATGTCAGATTTTCTGTTTTAAATACAGCCATTTTACATCCTCCCATAAATCTACTATCAACGGTAAAAATGACATTACACCGTAAACCGCCAAAGAAAGCGGTGAAAAATAATTGAAAGCCATAGCAGGCTCGAAAATGAACAATGTCTTTCCCGAAATCTTATAATAAAGCATTACGGCAAAAAGAATTATGCTGACCGTAATAATTACTCCGTCAGAAAAGGAAAAGCCGTATTTTGAATAGGCTCTTCTGTTTTTATTAAAGCCTCTTGCCTTCATTGAATCGGAGACCTCTATGCTTTCCTCCAATGTCATTGTAATAAGGGCAGAAAAATTAGATATGCTCTTTTTAAGCTTATTTTCCCCTGTGTCAATTAACTTTCCTGCGTCGTTTATTTCCTCTGCGTTTTTACGAAGTCTTGGTATAAAGGACAGCACCATTGAAAATACAAGAGAACAGTTTGGTGCTGTTTTTGAGAACACTGAAAGGAATTTATCCGATGTCATAACAATACTGTAACAGGACAGCCACAGTATTACAACGGAAAACATAGCACCCTGATTAATGCCGTAAAAAAATGACTCCAAGGTAAAATCATACAAAAATACAGTAAACAAAACCGTTTCTCCGTAATGGGCAAATATCATATTAAACAGTCCGATAAAAAATATCAGAGGTAAAATAAATGTAAAAAATCGTTTTACTGCCCTTTTACCCTCTAACTTTATACTGTAAAAAAGCGATGACAAAAGGCTAACTGCAAGAAAGGCAGGATTAAATATAAGCAGACACAAGACTATTTCCAAAACAAAAAAGAGAAAGCAGGACTTTGGATTAAATCTTGAAAATCTGTCCACTTTGCTTTCCCTCCTTATTAATATTCAATTCCTTTTCTTGCCTTAACACCCTTATCATAAGGGTGCTTTATTTTTTCCATATGAGTTATATAGTCACTCATTTCAAAAATCTCAGAAATTTCCCTGTGACCTGTTATAATCACTTCTTTATCATTAATGCTTTTAATCAGTTCTGCTGCCTTATCAACAGTAATAAAGCTGCCTATAATATCAAGGAATTCGTCAAGAATTATCACGTAGCTTTTGCAGTTTTTAATATACTCCAAGGCAGAATCTACCCAAGATTGATAAGATTTATCAGGGTAAAATGGCAGACTGTCCGGAGCCTTAAATACATCAAAAGGCAATACTGCAAGCTCTGACGATTTATTGTCCTTCAAAAACTGAACAAGTGTAACTGTTAAGCCTGCTCCCACTGCTCTCATTCCCAAGCCTATTGAAGCAGTTGTTTTGCCCTTACCAAAGCCGTAATAAATCTCAATCATCTTATTCTAACCTCTTCCTTTGTTTTAAAGGAATAGCCGTATTGGTCAAGAATATGAAGCTTTTTAAGCGCTACCTCACAGCCCTTTGAAACACAAAAATTAGGTCTGACAGGTACGGTTACATCAAGGCTCAGGGTCTGCGAAATAAGAGTATCAAGACCGTAAAGCCGGGCAGATCCACCTGTTAAAAGCAGGCTTGAATTAGTAATATCCGCAATAAGCTGTGGTGATGTTCTTTCAAACATTGCTCTTGCAGCAGATGTAATTTTTTCAAGCTGAGGCGTCAGGCACTCGCATATTTCATTACCTGTAATTTCAACTACCCTCGGAAGTCCCGAAAGCATATTTCTGCCCTTTGCAGACATTGTTACGTCATTTTCTCTCGGTACTGCACAGCCGATATTCTTTTTTATTTCCTCGGCAGTACGCATACCAACAAGCAGTCCGTATTTATCACGGAGATATTTAACTATCGCTCTGTCAAAATCGTCTCCTGCAACCTTAACGGTTTCGCTCTGACTCATTGAGCCTTGGCTGACAACTGCCATATCCGTTGCACCTGCTCCGCAGTCGATAACGAAAACTCCACCAGGATGTAATGGGTCAATTCCTGAGCCGAAGGCGGCGCAAAGAGGCTCCTCAACAAGGCAGACTGACCTTGCACCTGCGGTAATGAGAACAGAAATAAGGGTTCTTCTCTCAACATCCGTACTGTTTGACGGAACAGAAGCTACAACCCTTGGCTTAAAAATATTCTTTTTAAGCACCTTATTCATAAAGTATCTTACCAATTCCCCGGCAAGAGCATAATTACTTACAACACCCTCGGATATAGGCTGAATAACACTTACTCCCGACGGCTCTCTGCCCTCAAGATAATATGCTCTTTTTCCTGCATAGAGCATCTTTTCACTTTCGGTATCATAGGCAACATATGCAGGCTCGTCAAGTACAACGCCCTTTCCCACAACGGAAATGACTATTGAGCTTGTTCCCAAATCAATACCTAAATCGTAACCAAACATAAAAACAATCCTTATATAAAAAAGCAATCTGATAATCTGAAATAATATAATATATGTTACTTGAAAACACCGCTGTTGTCAACAGATAAAAAATGAACAAGTGCACTGTAGCGTCTGCTTTTTTTGTCATTGTCAACCATCTTCCTAACGGCATCATCACTGCCCACAATAACAATGAGGCTTTTTGCTCTTGTAAGAGCAGTATAAAATAAATTTCTGTAAGCAAGCTTTGGCGGTGTATTGATAACAGGAAGCACAACAGCGTCAAACTCACTGCCCTGACTTTTATGAACAGTCATAGCATAGGCAAGCTCAATCTCAGAAACATTTTCAAGGCTGTACATTGCCTCTTTATCGTCAAAGCGAACGTTGATAATATCGTTTGCTCTGTCAATTCTTGTCAGTATTCCTATGTCGCCGTTAAAAACGCCTGTGCCGTTTTCGTTATCCTTGAACCAAGGCACATCATAGTTATTCTTAATCTGCATAACCTTGTCGCCCTCACGGAGTATATAGCCCTTATACTTAATTTCTGCTTTTTCACGTGACGGCGGATTCATAACCTCCTGCAAAAGTGCATTGAGATTTTCCGTTCCGACTTCACCCTTTCTTCCCGGGCAAAGCACCTGAATATCTTTAATTGGGTCAAAGCCGTAGCCTGTAGGTATTCTTGAGGTAACAAGATTAACAATTTTTCTCGGAGCGCTATATTTTGACCTTTCATTTAGAAGGAAAAAGTCTGAATCGGGACTGTTGTCAAAAACAGGCATTTCTCCGTTTACAACTCTATGGGCATTTGAAACAATCCTGCTTTCCATAGCCTGACGGAAAATTTTGTCAAGGCTGACAACTCCGATAAGTCCGCTTTTAATTAAATCAGCAAGAACATTTCCTGCGCCTACAGGAGGGAGCTGATTTTTGTCACCAACCATTATAAGTCTACAGGATAATGGCAAAGCGTCAAGCAATGCTGAAAACAAGGTGACATCAACCATAGAAAGCTCATCAACAATTACTGCGTCACATTCAAGAGGATTTCGCAGATTATGGGTAAAAGACGGCTCTGTTGCGCCTTCCTTATATTCAACCTCTAAAAGTCTATGGATAGTTTTTGCCTCACAGCCTGTAAGCTCGCTCATTCTTTTGGCGGCTCTGCCTGTGGGTGCGGCAAGGGCAACATCAAGTCCTCTGTTTTTCATCAAAGCAATAATGCCCTTTACTGTTGTAGTTTTGCCTGTACCGGGTCCGCCTGTCAAAATCAATATTCCTTTGTTTACGGCAATTTCTATTGCCTCTCTCTGTTTATCGTCAAAGGTAATATCGTTTGCATCCTCAAAGGCATAAATCTCTGAGGTGGAAATATCCTTCTGCTGCGGCGGAAACTGAAGCATAACCTGTATTCTTTCAGCTATTGCAGACTCAGCTCTGTAAATCTCGGGCAGAAAAATAAAATCTCGTCCGTCGATATTTTCCTGCACAAGCTGTTTAACCTCTATTGCGTTGTCAATGGCAATTTCTGCATCGTCATCATTGCAATCAAGAAGATTTTTCGCAGGTGCGATAAGGCTGTTTCTCGGCAGACAGGTATGACCGTTTCTCAGATTATGTCTGACAATATAAACAATTCCTGCCTGACATCTGTAATCAAATAGCGGAGCTTCCTGCAAATTCTCTGCAATTTCATCTGCACGCTCAAAGGATATACCGTTTTCTGATATAAAGGCATAGGGATTTTCCTTGATGATTTCAAGTGCATTTGACTTATATAAATTATACGCAGAAAAAGCCTCCTGCTGACTTAAGCCTAAATCAGCCAGTCCGTTCATTACCTCTCTTGCGGCAAACTGCATTTTAAAATCCTGACTGATTTTTTTTGCTCTTGATTTATTAATTCCCTTTATTTCAGCAAGTCTTTCAGGCTCATTTTCAATAACATTAAATGTATCTGAGCCAAATTTTTCAACTATTTTCGTTGCAGTTGCCTCTCTGACACCTTTAACGATTCCGCCTGCAAGGAAACGAAGCATACCCGACGCATCTGCCGGTAAGGTATGTTGAAGCCTTACAGCCTTAAACTGTCTGCCAAAGGTAGGGTGAAGCGTCCATTCGCCCTGAAAAACAATTTCTTCACCGATTACTACATTGCCTAAAATTCCTACAACGGTAACATATTCCTCACCCGTGGCGATTTCAATTACACCATAACCGTTTGAATCATTTTTATATGTAATATCTTCAACTATTCCTGTTAAATTTTCAAGCTCTTCTGCCATATTTTTCACCGATATAAGTATAGCATATTAGCAATCAAATTAAAAGGCATATATAACAAAAAAGAGCAAGTCTTTTGACTTGCTCTTAGTTAAATAAAGATTATAGATTACTCGTTGATTGCTGTAACAACGCCTGAACCTACTGTTCTACCACCCTCACGGATAGCGAAACGAAGACCTTCTTCAATAGCGATAGGAGTAATAAGCTCAACGTTCATTACTACGTTATCGCCGGGCATACACATCTCTGTTCCTTCAGGAAGAGTGATAACGCCTGTTACGTCTGTTGTTCTGAAATAGAACTGAGGACGATAGTTGTTGAAGAAAGGAGTATGACGGCCACCCTCGTCCTT
>CALYNW010000044.1 GCA_945224895.1 uncultured Clostridia bacterium | reverse complement strand
TGGCCTGCCGATTTGCATATGGTTGCAAAGGATATTATGCGCTTCCACGCTATCATTTGGCCTGCAATGCTTATGGCACTTGATTTGCCTTTGCCGAAGCACTTGGCAGTTCACGGCTGGATTACCTTTAACGGTCAAAAGATGAGCAAGTCAATCGGCAACGTAGTTGACCCGAAGGTTCTCGGTGAACGCTACGGTGCAGACGCCATCAGATACCACATTCTCAGAGAAATGGCTCTTGGTGCAGACAGCTCCTTCTCAAACGAGATTATGATTAACAGAATAAACTCCGACCTTGCAAATGACCTCGGAAACCTTGTTTCAAGAACTGTTGCAATGGTTGAAAAATATTTCGGAGGTACTCTGCCTACCGACAGAGAAAGCGAAGAAATTGACAATGAGCTTATTGATATGACCTTGGCTCTGCGTGAAAGGGTTGCTGATTTTATTGACGAAACTCAGCTTAACAATGCTCTTGCCGAAATCTTCAAGGTTATTTCAAGAGCAAACAAATATATTGACGAGACTACACCTTGGATTCTCGGCAAGGACGAAAGCAAAAAAGCAAGACTTGCTACCGTTCTTTACAATCTTCTTGAGGCAATCCGTGTTTCAACCACCCTACTCTCCTGCTTTATGCCCACAACAATGCCAAAGGTTTGGGAGCAGATAGGTGCAGACGAAAGCCTTATCACCTATGAAAACGCAGGCAAATTCGGTGTTCTCCCTGCTGACGTAACAGTTAAGAAGGGACCTGCTCTCTTCCCGAGAATTGACGTTGACAAGGAAATTGACGAGCTTAACGCTCTTATCAAAAAGCAGACCGAGGAGGCTCAAAAGTCAGAAGCTAAGCCTGAAATTGAAGGACTTGCCGAAATCTCCTTTGATGATTTTGCAAAGGTTGAATTGAGAGTTGCTGAAATCATTTCCTGCGAGCCTATTAAAAGAGCTAAAAAGCTTCTTAAAATAATGGTTAATGACGGCACAGATGAGCCGAGACAGATTGTTTCGGGAATTGCTCCTTGGTACAAGCCTGAGGATTTAGTAGGAAAAAGTGTAATCATTGTTGCTAACCTTAAGCCTGCAAAGCTTTGCGGTGAAATGAGTAACGGTATGCTTCTTGCAGGAGATGTCAGCGAGGATGACGTTAAGGTTCTCTTTGTTGACGGTATGCCCGCAGGCACAAAAATAAGATAAACTCAAGGACGTAATAGGAATGTACCAAAATATTTTTGACACACATTCCCACTACGACGACGAAAAATTTAACCCTGACCGAGAAGCGATACTGAATAATCTTCAAAGTCAGGGTGTTTCTTTAGTCGTAAGCTGTGGATGTGATATTGATTCAACACAGTTTAATTTTGACTTGGCACAAAAATATGACTACATATATTTTGCCGCAGGCTTTCACCCCGAAAATTTGCAGGGTGCTACTCTTGATGATTTGAAAATAATCGAGAAATTTGCACAGAACAAAAAGTGTGTTGCAATAGGCGAAATCGGTCTTGACTATCATTGGATGGACTCTCCAAAGGAAGTACAAAGGGAATTTTTTGAGGCTCAGATTGAGCTGGCAAAAGAGCTTGATATGCCTGTAATCGTTCACGATAGAGATGCACATGGTGATACCTTGGACATACTTAAAAGCACAAAGCCTAAGGGCGTTGTCCACTGCTTTTCAGGCTCAAGGGAAATGGCAAGGGAAATTATAAGGCTTGGTATGTATATCGGCTTAAACGGTGTTGTCACCTTCCCTAACGCAAGGAAAAGCCTTGAGGTTGTAAAGGAAATACCGATTGAACGTCTTGTACTTGAAACTGACTGTCCTTATCTTGCACCAACTCCTGTCAGAGGTAAGCGAAACGACTCCTCAAACATTCCGTATATTGCAGAAAAAATCAGTGAGGTTCTTGGTATGGATGCACAGGAGATTCTTGATATTACAAATAAAAATGCTAAAAAATTATACAATTTAGACTAAAATCAGGTAAAAGCTATGTACAGATTTGAACGACTGTCAGACGACATAAAAATTGCAGTCAGCGACGACCACACCTTTGGAACAGACGCCGTTATTCTGTCCCATTTTGCAGGAATTAAGCCTCGTGATAAGGCTCTTGATATGGGGACAGGCTGTGGAATTATTCCAATGCTATGGCTGAGAAATGAAAAAATTAATAACGTTTCCTGCCTTGACATACAGGAAAACGCCTACGAGCAGGTTTGCTTTACGATAAAGGAAAACCACCTTGAAGACAGGATAACACCTTATCTTTGTGATTTAAGAGAGATAAGCAAAGCCTTTAAGGCAGAGCAGTTTTCTCTTGTTACTATGAATCCGCCCTACAAGCCTGTAGGTACAGGTATCGAATCTCTTAGTGAAAGTGCAAAAATTGCAAGGCACGAGATTTGCTGTAGCATTGAAGATGCAGTCAAAGCGGCGGCGTATTTGCTGAAATACGGTGGCAGATTTTGTATGTGCCACAGACCGGAAAGACTTGTCGACACCTTGGAAATAATGAGAGAATACAAGCTGGAGCCCAAAAGGCTGAGATTCGTTCAGGACAGAAACGGTGAACAGCCATTTCTTTTCCTCGTTCAGGGACAAAAGGGTTCAAAGCCTTTTTTAAGGGTTGAGCCTCAACTAATCATAAAAAAGGAAAACGGTAAATTTACAGATGAAATGCTGGAGATATACGGCTCCTATGCAGACGGGTATGACAAATGAGCGGTAAATTATATGTAGTGGGAACTCCCATTGGAAATTTAGGAGATTTTTCTCCCAGAGCTATAGAGACTCTTGAAGGCGTGGATTTCATAGCGGCTGAGGATACAAGAGTAACAATGAAGCTATTAAACCATTTCGATATAAAAAAAGAGACTGTCTCCTATTTCGAGCATAACAAGCGGCAAAAGGGGGAAATGATTTGTCAGAGAATACTTGCAGGTGAAAGCTGTGCAATAGTTACAGACGCAGGAATGCCCGCAATTTCAGACCCCGGAGAGGACCTTGTTAAGCTCTGTCATGAAATGGGAATTACTGTTGAGTCGGTTCCCGGTCCTACAGCATTTGCAACGGCACTTGCAATATCAGGTATGATTGCCGGTAGATTTACCTTTGAAGGCTTTTTATCCGTAAACAAAAAATCAAGACGGGAGCATTTAGAGGAAATTAAGGAAGAAAAAAGAACTATGATTTTTTATGAGGCTCCCCATAAGCTGATTAATACATTAAGCGATTTATACAAAATACTCGGAAATCGTGACATTGCTCTTGTCAGAGAGCTTACAAAGGTTCACGAGGAGGTTGTTAGGACCACTCTTGAACAGGCACAGTATTTATATACCGAAAAATCTCCAAAGGGAGAATTCGTTATTATAGTTTCGGGAAAGACCGAGGAGCCTGAAAGTGAAATAACCCTTGAGGATGCAGTTAACGAGGCAAAAAAGCTGATTGACGGCGGTATGTCAGTCAACAACGCATCAAAGGAAATTGCATCAAGAACACCCTTTAAAAAAGGAGATATCTACAAGGCTTTATTATGATTTGTTCAATTTGTCCGAGGCATTGCAATATTGACAGAAAAAAGAATTTAGGATACTGTCAAAGCAAAGAAAATTTTAAGGTTGCAAGGGCGGCTCTTCATTTTTGGGAGGAGCCCTGCATCAGCGGTAAAAACGGTAGCGGTGCAGTATTTTTCAGCGGATGCAACTTAAGATGTGTATTCTGTCAGAATTATGAAATAAGCAGAGAAAATAAAGGTATTGAAATAAGTAACAACAAGCTTATTGAAATTTTCGAAAGTCTTATTGAGCAGGGTGCCGAAAATATCAACCTCGTAAATCCCACCCACTATTCCCGCCGACTTGCAGAGGTTTTGAGGAAATGGAAAAGTCCCGTTCCGATAGTATACAACTCAAGCGGATACGAGGAGGTTGAAGCACTTAAGGAGCTTGACGGTCTTATTGACATCTACCTGCCTGATTTCAAATATATTCGCTCTGACAAGGCTTTGAGATATTCAAGGGCAGAGGATTATTTTGAAAAAGCGTCAAAGGCACTTTTGGAAATGCGGCGACAGGTAAAGGACCGCTTTGACGAAAACGGTATGATGAAAAGCGGTATGATTGTTCGACACCTTATTTTACCTCAAAACACCAACAGCTCCATTGAAATTATCGACTGGCTTAATGATAATTTACCTGACACTTATTTGTCGCTGATGGCTCAGTATGTCCCCTGCGGACAGCTTGACGGCTTTGATGAAATCAACAGAAAAATCACAAGGCGTGAATATGAAAAGGTTGTTGATTACGCAATAAGGCTTAATATGGACAGGGTTTTTATACAGGATACAGAATCTGCCGATAAAAAATTTATTCCAACATTTGATTTTACGGGAATAATATGATATAGTATCAATAGACACAGGTCCAAAATTTAGAAAAGAGGGAGAAATATGAAGAAATTTTTTAAAGAATTCAAGGAATTTATTGCCAAGGGTAATGTACTTGATTTAGCAGTCGGCGTTATTATAGGCGGTGCCTTTTCATCAATCGTCACATCGCTTACTGACAACATTATCAACCCGCTTATTAACTGCATAGGCGGTGCTGAAATTCAGGGAAAAATTCATCTCGTAGGCGAAAATTACATAGATTACGGTGCATTTATTTCTGCCATTATTAACTTTATCATTATGGCATTTATCATTTTCTGCATTGTAAAGGCAGTCAACAAGGCTATGTCTATCGGCAAAAAGGAAGAGCCTGCTGCTGAGCCTACAACAAAAATCTGCCCTTACTGCAAAAGCGAAATTCCTATTGACGCAGTAAAATGCTGTCACTGCACCTCTGACATTCCTGAAGAAGAATAACAGGATAATAATTAATATACAAAAGTTTTCAGGCAATCAAAGGGGGTAATTTGTATGAAAACCAAAGAATATTCATACAGGAGCAAATCTAATCTTTGCGAAATCAAGGCTTGGCAATGGTATCCCGATGATAAAAGCAAGGTAAAAGCAGTTTTGCAGATTCATCACGGAATGGCTGAGCATTGCGGTAGATATAAAAACTGTATCAAAGCATTTACGGATATGGGCTATGCCGTATTTATGAATGATATGATTAATCACGGCAAGTCAAATAAAAATAAGGATATGCTCGGCCATTTCGGCGACAAGGACGGCTATAAGGATATTATCGCAGATGCCAAAACCCTTATGGATATTGCAAAGAAGGAATATCCCGATAAAAAATATATAATCAGCGGTCATTCTATGGGCAGTCTTATTATGCGTTGTTTCATTAACGAATACGGCTGTTGCTTTGACGGTGCAGTATTTATCGGCACATCGGGAAGCAATCCTCTTGCAAATGTAAGCATTGCTCTGACAAATATCATCGGTGCGGTTAAAGGAAAGACATATAAATCCGAAACACTTCAGAAATTAGGCTTCGGTGCATATGATAAGCCCTTTGAACACAGAACCCATTATGATTGGGGCACAAGGGATACTGCAAGTGTTGATGATTACCAGCAGGATGAATACTGCGGATTTATCTTTTCTGCAATGGGATATAAAGACCTTGCAAAGCTTTGCATTGAATGTAATACTGATGATTGGGCAAACAATGTTACAAAGGATATGCCCCTTCTTCTTATCAGCGGTTCAATGGACCCTGTAGGTAATTATGAAAAAGGCGTAAAAGAGGTTTATGACAGGCTTGTAAATACAGGTCATACTAATGTTGACATAAAGCTTTATCCCGAGGCAAGACACGAAATCTTAAACGAGCTTAACAAGGAAGAGGTTTATGAATACATAGACAATTTCATTGAAAAGAATATTTTGTCATAGTAAAGATATTCAGCGGTGTTTTGTTAAATTTGCACAAAACACCGCTGTTGTTTTTTATTTGTAGATTATAAACAAATGTAGTATAATTAAATTATGAAGAATTACCGGAGGTTTCATAATGAAGAAAAATTTAAAATCAAAGCTTTTAATATCTTCACTTATTTCCATTTTACTTATCATTTGTTTAGTATTACCGTTTTCGGTATTTGCATCAGATGATGATTATGTATACACTGCTACCGAAGAGGAATTAGAAGCTTTTGCAAATACATGGCAGGAAAAATTTATCGAAAGTAATACAGTAATTCAAAACTCATCAAATATTAATGAGAAGAATTACTATATTATTAAAACTTTATATAACTTTCTTTCTGACAATACTCTTTACGATAACGAAGTATATCACGTAAAGGATGAAGACGGAGCAGAATATGATAAAAACAACAATGGAAGGTATACTAATTCCCATAACGCATATGGTGCTGCCTTTGGTAATAAGATAGGAAAAACATATAATTGGGATACATATACAGATTCAACAGGTTTGACAAGAATAAAGAATTACGATCAGGGACTTGCCGTGTGTGACGGCTATTCTCAGTTCACAAAATATATATGCACTCTTAACGGCATTGAATGTGAAAATATACAGGGTGAATTTAACGGTATTACCGAGGAAGAAAAGGACAGACACGAATGGAATGTTATTAAGCTTTACCCCTGTGGCTCAAGCGTACAAAATGAGGCTGAAGCAAAATGGTACTACTTTGACGCAACATACGCAGCAACCTCAAGTAAATCACTGAAGCTTGACGAATTTTCATTTGTTGATTACAGCTATTTTCTCAGAGGAAGCAGCAATAAATCTTTTACGACAAATCATCAGCAGTTAATAACTGAATTTTCCGGATTAGATACAAATGATTATGAATTCACATCAGCCATAAACATTGAAGAGAATAAGCCTTGGGTTATTCTTACAAGAAGACCTAACGAGAATGACGAGCTTAGTATTGAAAACTACTTTTTCATCAGCCCGGAAAACAGTTATTTTAAATTAGAAAAAAATGACGAAGATAATTACAAATTAACACCATGTGATAATGATATTGAGTATGACGGTAACAGTTATTACTACAATATTAATATTCAGAATTTGGCAAACGGTATTGAGTATATCTTAAAAGAATCAACACCGCAGCCATTTAAGGATGCAGGCGAGTACACCTTATCTTGCAAATCTATTGATGAAAGCAAGGAATTATACGCCTTAACCTTTGACATTACCCCTCTTAATATGAGCAAATGGGACGGCTATCAGCATTTTAAGTGGGGTGACGGAACAAACACAAAGGACCTTATTAATTCGGATTTAGGACAATCGGCAAATGTTGAATTCAGAGGTGCAACCCTTTCCTTAACCGTAGAAATACAGGATGTTGCAGGGCAAACACTTACTGAA
>CALYNW010000043.1 GCA_945224895.1 uncultured Clostridia bacterium | reverse complement strand
CAGTCACACATTTGAAAACAGCCCTCAAAGCCACCTCGGTTTTGCCGAAGCCGACATCACCGCAAAGGAGCCTATCCATAGGCGCAGACCTTTCCATATCGTGCTTTATTTCATCTGAGCATCTTAACTGGTCCTCGGTTTCCTCATATTCAAATCTCAGCTCAAAATCACGCTGTAAATCCGAGTCCTCGGAAAAGGCAAAGCCCTTTGTGCTCATTCTTTTAGCATAAAGTGCAATAAGCTCCTTTGCCATATCCTTGACGGAGCTTCTGACTCTTGCCTTAGTCTTTTTCCATTCTGTAGAGCCAAGGCGGTTAATCTTAACCTTCGTGTCATTTTTAGGTCCGATATATTTTGAAACCAAATCAAGCTGTGTAACGGGAACGTAAAGAGTATCTCCCTTTGCATAGCTTATTTTAATGTAATCCTTCTTAACCTTGTTAATCTCTAATGCGTGAATTCCCTCAAACACACCGATACCGTGAATATTGTGAACAATGTAGTCGCCCACAGATAATTCATCAAGGGAATGAATAGCATTTTTTGAGGAAGCCTTATGAGGTTTTTTCTTGCTCTGATTTGTCCTTGAATGAGTCAGCAAAGCAAATTTCATATCGGTAATTTTAAATCCCGACTGCAAGGTACCTGTAATTATGTTAATTGCTTTGGGCTGAAATTTTGACGGCATCTTTTCATAGAAAACACAGTCAAAGCCCATATCCTCTATATCATCAGCCAAGGCTCTGCCTGCCCTTGATGTACCTGCCATTAAGCAAACAGTATATCCACCTTTAACTAACGGGAACAGCTCCTCCTTTAACTGCGACAATGTACCGCTCCAGGCATTAAAGCTCTGTACACTGAAATTAGCCAAATGTCTGACAGGAGTATCAAAGCTTCCCCTGGGCAAAGAGTCCATATATATTACATTTTTTTCATTATAAATATCGGTCAGCTCATCAAAGGTCAGTGCAAATTTGTCAAGCCCTTTACAAAGAGTTCCGTCCTCAACAAACCATTTAAGCTCCTCTAAATTAAGCCGTTCCTGCTTAACGGTTTTTTCCTTTATTCTTGCGTTTTCAAAGGCAAAAAGCATACCGTCTGCATAGTCAAAAAGTCCCCTTGACTCATAGCACAGGGGCAAATATTTATCAAGGCAGTTAAGCCTGATACCGTCTCTTAGCTTATCGGCATCCGAAAGCAATTTTTCCCTTGCCTTAATCGCCTTGCCCTTTAAGGATTTTGCAAGACTTTCGATTTTATCCGCAAGCCTTAGGCTGTCCTCGAAAAGTACCTCATTTGCAGGTGTAATCTCAACAGAATTAACGCTTGAGTTTCTTCTCTGGGTACCTATATCAAAAGAGGAAATTGTGTCAACCGTATCGCCCCAAAGCTCAATTCTCACAGGCTCTTCAAGATACGACGGAAATATATCCACAATACCGCCTCTAACGGCAAACTGACTTGTTCCGTCAACCTGCTCATACCTTGAATATCCCGCCAAAACAAGCCTTCCTTCAAGGTCGTTTATATCAATCTCGTCGTTTACGGAAATTGAAAATGTACGCCTTTCAAGCTCCTTTGGAGGCATTGTATACTGACAGGCACCTGCAACAGATGCCACAACGGCAGTAAAATCCCCCTTGATAATTCTTGAAAGAACACCCAGTCTTATATGCTCAAAATCTCTGCTGACGCCTGCAACCTCCACAAAGGTAAATTCTCTTGCAGGGTATAGCAAAACACCCTCCTGAAGCTCTGACAAACATTCCTGAGCCTTAACAGCCGTTGCCTCGTCGGGAGTAATTATAAAAGCCTTTTTTCCGTTTTCACAAAGGGAATGAATTACAAGGCATTTTGAAATATCCGAAAGACCGATAACCCCAATCGGAGCATTAAGGGTATTAACACTCTGACTGAGGCTTAAAAATTCTTTACTCTTATTAAATTCATTTGAAAAACAGGACATATATCTTGCTCCTATAAATAGCTTAGGAATTGTAAAGATTCATTGCTTTGTCTGTTTCGCCGTCAACTATAAGCTTAACCGCCTCAACACAATTCTCCAAAGCCTTTTTCAAATCACTTTCCTGTTCCTTTGGAAATCTGCCCAAAACCCAAGCAGCAAGGTCATATTCGGGGTTCGGCTTTTTTCCCACACCGATCTTGACACGTGGAAAATCCTCACTGCCTAAATGGGCAATTATGCTTTTTATTCCGTTATGTCCGCCGGCAGAGCCCTTTCTGCGTATTCTTGTCTGACCTACATCAAGTGATATATCGTCAAATACAACAATTACATTTTCCACAGGTATTTTATAAAATTTTACCGCCTCACCAACTGCTTCACCGCTGTTGTTCATCATAGTCTGAGGCTTCATAACAAGACAGCGCTTTGAGTTTATCACAACGTCGGCAGTTAAAGCGTGGTGCTTTAATTTTTTGATATTAAAGCCCTCTTTAATTGCAAGCAAATCCATTGCAAGAAAGCCTGCGTTATGGCGGGTCATTTCATATTTTGCCCCGGGATTTCCCAATCCTACAATCAGAAAATCGTAGGAGCCGTTATTAAACTGTTTCTTCCGAATGGGAAACATCTTCATCTTCCTTTACGGTTATTTTAACCTCGTCGGCTCTCTTGCCATCAACAGTCAGCACCTCGGCAGTAAGCCTTCCGCTTTCAAAGCTGTCGCCTACCTCGGGTATTTTATCTATGTTCTGCATAATCCAGCCGTTGACTGTTGATACATCATCATTTTCACTGTATATACCGAAAAACTCGTTGAAATCGTCAATCGAAGCACTGCCGTGAACGATATATTCGTTTACGCCGATTTCTTCAAAATCGTTTTGTACCTCATCATGTTCATCCCAGATTTCTCCCACAAGCTCCTCTAAAATATCCTCAAGAGTGACGATACCCTCAGTACCGCCGAACTCGTCAATAACAACGGCAAGATGTGTCTTATTTTTCTGAAGAATACGCAGGAGCTTTGAAATTTTAGTATCGGGTGAAACAACAGGAACAGGCTTTAAAACTGTTCTGAGAGATTTGAGCTTTCTTTTTCTTGCATTTTCAAAATCTCTGTGGTGAATTACACCTACGATATTATCAATATCACCGATATAAACAGGCAGTCTGCTGAAATTTGTTGAATTGAAAACACGTTCAATTTCATCAAGGGGTGCATATTTGTCAACAGCCTCAACGTCAATTCTCGGCACAAGAATATCGCCAACGTCAATATCGTCAAACTCTATTGAAGAACGGATAAGCTCACTTTCGTTTTCGTCAATTTCTCCCCCTGTTTTAGCCTCGTCAACATATGTTTTCAGCTCTTCCTCGGTAACCGTATCAGCCTTACCCAAGCCAAATGCCTTGTTAAGCAGAAGCTTCCAGCCCTTGAAAAGCCAATTAAGAGGCATAAACAAAATTATGAAAAATTTGATAATCGGCGTCATAAATACGACAAACTGCTCCGCCTTTTCCTTGGCAATGGTTTTAGGCGAAATCTCACCGAAAATCAGCACAACGATTGTCATAACAACAGTGGAAACGGTTGCACCCAAATCACTGTTATCTCCAAGCAAGCCTGTAAAAAACAGCGTTGCCAAAGAGGTAGAAGCAATATTAACAATGTTGTTGCCGATAAGAACGGTTGAAAGCACAATATCATACTTTTCCGTCAGCTCAACTGCATTTTCAATTTTTTTATTTTTCTTTCCGTCACGTACCATTGCCTTAAGCTTGACACGGTTTACGGAAGAAAATGCTGTTTCTGCACTTGAAAAAAATCCGCTGAAAAGCACCAGCACAATCATAGCACACAGCAACCCTGCGTTCATTTCTTCACTCCTATATTCATATAAAATTATTTGATGAAATTATGAAAAATAATCAATAAACAGTCCAAAAAGCCTTGTACACATTTTTGAGTACAAGGCTTGGGAAAACAAAATATCAGTCTTCTGTCTTTTCAAATTCCTTAAAGGTTCTTTCACTGTCGGGAATTTCAAAGTTATACATATTTTCGTCCTTAACGTGATTTTTGATAAAATCGTCACGGTCGAACAGCTCGTCAGCCTTAACCTTCCAAAGCTTAGCCGCATTGATGGTTTTATCAAAGAACTCGTTTGCAGACTCGGGAGCAAGCATCTCTGTTGAATATGCACCTGTATCGTGTACCATTTTACTGATAGCACCGGGGTTGTCAAGCATAGGACAGGGACGGAGCATATTGTTTGAGAAGGGCTGATTTTTCTTATAAGCCATAAAGAGCGGGCTCTTAAGAGCGTCAATAACGTGACATTCCTTAATATTAACATTTGAGTAATGAACAAAGGCACATGGCTCGCAGTCACCGTTTGCATTAATATGGAAATAGTGACGACCGCCTGCAATACAGCCCTGAACATATTCGCCGTCATTCCAGAAATCAAGAGCAAAGATAGCCTTTGTATGTCTCCACTCGTGCATTTTCTTATACATCAAGGCTCTTTGGTCAGCACTTACCATAAGGTCGGTTACAGCACCGTTACCGATAGGCATATATGTAAAGAACCAAGCAAACATTACGCCCTGCTCAATAAGCCAATCCATATATTCGTCAGAAGCCAAAAGCTCTGTATTCTTGCTTGTATAGCAAAGAGAAGCACCGAAGGGAACGCCTCTTTTCTTAAGACGAGCCATAGCCTCGCAAACCTTTTTATAGGTACCGTCACCACGGCGGAAATCGTTTTCCTCCTCGTGACCTTCAATAGAAAAGGCGGGGATAAAGTTACCTACTCTTACAAGCTCATCAGCAAACTCGTCATCAAGAAGTGTTCCGTTTGTGAAGCTCATAAATACACAGTCGGGATTTTCTTCACAGAGCCTTATAAGGTCCTTTTTACGCATAAGCGGTTCACCGCCCGTATAAAGGAACATATATGTTCCAAGCTCCTTAGCCTCTTTAATTATACGTGCAAGTGTTTCATAATCAAGCTGACTGTTCTTTCCGTATTCGGCAGCCCAACAGCCCTTACAGCGAAGATTACAGGCAGCGGTTGGGTCAAGAAGAATTGCCCACGGAACATTACAGCCGTTTTCCTCAATAGACTTCATTCTCTTTGAATAGCTGTTAATAGCTACATTAAGAGCAGGAGGAACAAGCTTTTCAACAACCTCAATATTAGTATCGCAGATAAGCTTTTTTGCGAAAATCATCCAGTTGTTATTCGGGTCGTCAAGAACCTTGTGCAGACCGGCATATGTGCTTCTGTTAACCTTTTTAACATCTGCCATTTCAAGCAGGCTGAGAATTTTAGGCGCATTTGCATTAAAATCCTTACGTGCATATTTAATAGCATTTTTAATAGCTATAGACATTGCTGTCTCTTTAATAGATTTCATAAAAGAATCCTCTCTTACAGATACCAAATAAAACCGAGTACATCTCGTAATAGCAAATATAGTCCTTTTGTTTCAAATTGTCAAGTAATATTTTTTGGTTTATCGACAGATGTCTGTATATTATCACACTGTCAATTCACCTTAAAATCTAATCTGAAATTTCAGTCTGTAGGTTTTATCAGTCTTATTTTTGTATATTTCGTTGCAGTGGGCACCCCAGCTGTCATATCCTCCGATGCCCTGCTGACGTGCAATAAGTCTGACAACTGTCTTGTTATAATCCTTCAAATCCTTTTGATGCCAAGCATTTTCAACCTCTTTTGGAAGCCGGTGAGAAACATTAAGCTCCATCTGAGGCTCTGCAACAACGGAAAAGATTTTCTTATCTCCCACAATAGTTGCGTATCTTACGCCTGTTCTGTTACCGCATTCCTGTGGCTTCAAATAATTTACCCACATATCATTAACAGTAGTATTGTAAAGTCCTATTTTTGAAGCATTACAACGGTCGATATAATTTTCCTCAGGACCGTTTCCGAGGTATGTAACACGTTCAAAATCGGGAGGAAGCTCAAAGAGCATTGAAACCTCGGGAATTTCAGGCAGGGAATCATCGGGATAAAACTGAAGGTCAACCTCCATTCCCTTTGACGTAATTGTATAAATAACCCTTGCCTTTGATTCAGGCTGAGTGCAGATTGTGGCACCGCAGGTAACAACTACCTTTTTGGAGTTTTCAAGAATTTTATAATTTTGGATAGACCATTTTGTGTTATTGTAAATTCCCGGAGTATCTCCTGCATCTCTCCAGCAACCAAGCCTTGAGCCTGCCCTTGTGCCTCTGTCGTTATCTGTAAGGGCTCTCCAGAAATTAAGCCTTACGGGAGCCTGTAAAAGCTCTTCACCGCCTACCTTAATCGAATAAAGCTGATTTCTTTCACGCCTTTCAAATCTGACGTTTACATCATCTGAAATTATACGCAGTGAACCATATGTATCATCAACGATAAGCGGCATATCCGTTTCAAGCTCATCATATGTATTTTCAAATTCATTTATGACAAACTGCTCCTCGGCAACAACATATCCTGCCTTGCACCAAGAAGTGTCCTCTTTAACTCTAAGCTCAAGATTGAGATAACATTCCGTGTTTGAAATTCTGCTCAGCTCAAGATTGATAACAGTCTTTTCAAAGGGCTCAACATTTACATCAACTACACCGTCACAGAAAACGCCCTTGTCGGAGCAATGGCACCAATATAATTCATATTCGCTTAAATTTGTAAAGAGATATTTATTCTTTATTTCAATAATACCCCTTTGAGCGTCAATGGCATTGAAATCCACATACTGATAAAGCTTTTTAATTTCAGCAAGCTTGGGAGTAACCTTTCTGTCGCCGAAAAGGAGACCGTTTCCGCAGAAATGACCATCATGGGGATTTTCTCCGAAATCACCGCCGTAGGCAAGATATTCCTCTCCGTTTTCATCCTCGGTCATAATGCTTTGGTCAACCCAGTCCCAAACAAAGCCGCCCTGCAAACAGGGATATTTGTCCCACAGCTTTGTGTATTCATCGGTAGAACCGCAGGAATTACCCATAGCGTGAGTATATTCGCAGAGAATAAACGGTCTGCCGTCACGCTGGGTGAGAGCATATTCCTCACATTCCCAAGGCTTGTAGTACATCTTTGACTGAACATCGGAAAGCTCTTGTTCATCAGGTGAACGATGACATTCAAAATGGACAAATCTTGTTTTGTCGGTTTCCTTAAGATACCTGTACATCTTTTTCGGAATTTCACCGCCCAGAGATTCATTACCCATTGACCAGCAAACAACACTTGTAACATTCTTATCACGGTTAAGAGTAGCCTTAATTCTTTCCATACAAGCCTTTTCCCATTCGGGACGGGAGCCGGGAAGCTGAGGACAGCCCACTATCTGTCTCTTATACACATCTCCGAGCCCACGAGACTAGGCATGATCTCG
>CALYNW010000042.1 GCA_945224895.1 uncultured Clostridia bacterium | reverse complement strand
ATCCTGCATCATCTGTATTTATTACAGACCTTAACGATGTGGGCGGTATTCAGGCAGTTATGAAGGAGCTTGCAAGAGGCGGTATGATTAATACAGACGCACTTACGGTAAACGGTACGGTTGCCGACAGAATTGCACAGGCTCCCGATGCTGACGGAGAGATTATACATACCCTTGAAAATCCGTTCTCAGCCGACGGCGGTATTGCTGTTCTTACAGGAAATCTTGCAGAGGAAGGTGCTGTTGTTAAGAAGGGTGCAGTTGCTCCCGAAATGATGCAGCACAAGGGTCCTGCTAAGTGCTATAACAGTGAGGAGGAAGCAATCGAGGCTATCACAGGCGGTAAGGTTGTTGCAGGTGATGTAGTTGTTATACGTTACGAGGGACCTAAGGGCGGACCTGGTATGAGAGAAATGCTTTCTCCCACATCAGCCATTATCGGTATGGGACTCGGTTCATCTGTTGCACTTCTTACAGACGGTCGTTTTTCAGGCGCTACAAGAGGTGCATCTATCGGTCACGTAAGCCCCGAGGCTGCAATGGGCGGTACAATCGCTCTTGTTGAGGACGGCGACGAAATCGAAATTGATATTCCCGCAAGAGTTCTTAGAGTTAATGTTTCAGACGAGGTGCTTGCTGAAAGAAAAGCAAAATGGCAGCCTCCTGTTCAGGAGCTTTCGGGATATCTTAAGAGATATGCTCAGCACGTAACAAGCGGTTCAAAGGGTGCAGTTTTTGAGGACTGAGTCCGAGGAAAAACATATGAGTGAGAAAAATGAAAAAAGAAAGAAGCACAGTAATAAGCCGAAAAATATTGTAAAGGACTATGTGCTGACAAATATTGTATTTCTTGCAATTTTACTTGCTGTTATCGTAGGCGTAATTTTCGGTACAATAAAGCCTGTTACTGCCTATGTTCACAAGATAGAATCTGAGGCAGATATGAAGGTTGGCGACATTACCATTGACAGGAATTCCGATATGATTCCTTACAGTAAGGAAAATGCACAATTCGGCGATTTTGTTGCAAATATAACCTGCGAAGGTAAAGGACTTAATACTTCTGTATACTTAGGTCTTAACCGTGTTTCGGCAAGATACGGAGCAGGCTTATCAAGCGATAACAGCTTCTTCACGGAAACAGGAACAGCCGTTGTTGCAGGCTATGACGAAACCTGCTTCGGTTCACTTAAATATATCGAAAAAGGCGAT
The DNA here is from genome assembly GCA_945224895.1 of uncultured Clostridia bacterium. Taxonomy (GTDB): domain Bacteria; phylum Bacillota; class Clostridia; order Oscillospirales; family Acutalibacteraceae; genus Eubacterium_R. The sequence continues at coordinate 6,275 of CALYNW010000042.1, read as the reverse complement.
ATAATCACAGTTACGACTGCCGATAGTGAAATAACGTATAAGGTTAAAGACGCTTTTTTTGAAAGCAGTGAAGCAGACCTTGGCAGTACAAAAAGTGATTTGGTAGTTTATTCGTCTTTCTCTGATTTTTCCGAAAATTCAGGCAAATTCTATTATGTCCTTGCAGATAAAATAAATGGGGAGGTAAACTGATATGAGCGAAAACTCCCATGATACAAAGGGCAATCGCAGAGTCAGAGTTTTTTTATCATTTGTACTTTGTGTGCTTATTGTACTGTTCAGCCTTTCTGTTTGCTTTAAATCAGTATTTACGAATGCTTCTTATATGGAAGAAAAGCTGACCTCCTTTTCCTACGTTAATTCGTACAGAGAGGATGTTACAGCCTTTGCCTCTGACTGCTTTGTAAAAAACGGCATACCTGACGATAATCTTGAAAATGTAATCACTCAGGATAAAGCGCAGGAGCTTGCAGAGGTTTATATAAACAGTATTTTAAAGGTAAAGGTAGGAATTACTGAAGATACGGTTAATCAGTCTGTTGACAGCTTAAGGTCTGATATCGACAATGAGATAAAACAACAAATTAAAAATACCGATTATGTATATAACGGAAATACTTCTCGGGATATATCGGAAAAAATAGCAGATTATGCAAGCGAAAGGCTTAATATTCCCTACGCTTCATATCTTGAGACAATAGCAAATATCGGCTCTGTGGCAGGAGCAGTCGCTTCTGTAACACTTGCCGTATTTGGCATAATCTTGGCTGTAATAATCTATTTTGTAGGAGCAAGAAGATACAGAAGCGTCAGAGCAATCGGCATAAGCTTTATGTCGGCAGGATTTTTTGATTTATTCCTTTCCCTGATTGTAATAATAATATCAAGGATGAAAAATGTAGACATTTTTCCGCTTTATCTCAGGCAGGCATTTATGAGCTATGTTTACGGCTCTGTGGGTGCTGTGGCTCTTGCAGGTGGAATACTTCTTTTAGTTTCATTGGTATTTATCACTTTTGTATGGAAAATGAAACGTGACGAAAAATAAAAGGCGGTGCTTTTATGGATAATGACGTTGCTATTTCAGTCAACAATGTCACTATGTCCTTCGTTCTTAATAAAGAAAAAGTGGACAATCTTAAAGAATATGTAATAAAGCTTTTGACAAGAAAGCTTCATTACAATAAATTTGATGCGTTAAAAAACATCAGCTTTGAAGTTAAAAAGGGCGAGCATCTTGCAATTATGGGACTTAACGGTGCAGGAAAGAGTACCCTTTTAAAAACGATAGTAGGAGTTTATAAGCCTACTGAGGGAACAGTTAAAAAACGGGGAGTTATTGCTCCCCTGCTTGAGCTTGGCGCAGGCTTTGATGGTAACTATTCGGGCAAGGAAAATATTTTTCTTTACGGAGCAATTCTCGGATATGACAGAGAATATATCAAGTCAAAGTACGATGAAATCATTGAATTTTCAGAGCTTGGCGATTTCATAAACGTGCCTGTTAAGAATTATTCCAGCGGTATGAAGGCACGTCTCGGATTTTCCATTGCTACTGCCGTTGAGCCGGATATTCTTATACTTGACGAGGTTTTATCCGTAGGTGACGCAGGCTTTAAGAAAAAAAGCCTTGCAAAAATTCAGTCAATGTTTGACAAGGGTGTAACTGTTCTTTTCGTTTCTCACAGTATTGATCAGGTTAAAGCAATCTGCGATAAGGCAATTTTGCTTGAGCACGGTCAAATCATTGCACAGGGTGATGTGGCTGATGTAACTAAGGTATATGAGGAAAAGGTAGGCAAGAAAAAGCCGGCACCTAAAAAGAAATAAAATAAAAAGGGGTTGTTTTACAGCCTCTTTTTGCTTTATAAAAAAATGTATACATAACGAAATAATATGATATAATCGATTTATATTAGAAAAAGAGCGAAGAACGGAAAATGAAAGAGAAAGAAAAGTCAACATACAGAAAAATTGAATATCGCAGAAAGGAAAGCTTTTATCTCATTGTCAGAGGACTTGAGGTAGGAATAGTTGCGGGAATTACTGCCGTGCTTTACAGATACGCATTATCCTATGCGGAAAAAGGGCTGATGAAGGTTCTTGATTTTGTAAAGGGCAATCCTCTGAAAATTGCAGGATGGCTTGTGATTTTGGCATTAATAGGAGTTTTTATCTCATTTCTTAATAAGTGGGAGCCCATGGCGGCAGGCTCGGGAATACCGCAGGTCAACGGCGAAATCAAGGGTAATTTTAATCCTAAATGGTACAAAATTATTTTGGCAAAATTTATCGGAGGTCCTGCTGCCGTATTTTCAGGCTTGTCCCTTGGCAGAGAGGGACCGAGTGTTCAGCTCGGCGGTATGGCTGCTAAGGGTGTTGCAAGGCTCACAAAGGCTGACAGAACTACCGAGCTTCGTATGATAAGCTGCGGTGCAGGTGCAGGAATGTCTGCGGCATTTAATGCACCTTTGACAGGCATTATGTTTGTTCTTGAGGAAATTCACAGAACTTTTGATAAAAGTATTCTCTGTATGGGAATAGTTGCCACAATAACCGCCGACTTTATTTCAAAGCTGTTTTTCGGTCAAAGCACAACCTTTAATTATGACACGGTAAATTTTCCGCTTCGTTATTACTGGCTGTTGCTTCTTATCGGAGTAATTCTCGGTGTCAGCGGAGCGGCATATAATGTAATAATGGTCAAGGCTCAGGATATTTATAAAAGCATTAAAGCTGTGCCGAATTACATAAAAATGCCTGTTGTTTTTATTTTCAGCGGTATTGTAGGACTTGTTTTTCCGGAGATTTTATGCGGTGGTCACGCTATGTCTGAAATGCTGTTGAAGGAGCACCCATCAATAGTATATATGATTATTTTATTAGTGTGCAAATTTCTTTTCGGTGTAATCAGCTTTGCCTGCGGTGCACCGGGAGGAACACTTTATCCTCTTTGCGTGCTTGGTGCTTATATCGGTGCAATCTTCGGTGCGGCGTCAATAAATATTCTTGACTTAGGTCCCGAATTTTATGAGGAATTTGTTGTTATCGGTATGGCAGGTTTTTTCTCATCAATCGTCAGAAGTCCTATCACAGGTATTGTCCTTGTTTATGAGCTGACAGGCAATATGAATAATATACTGCCCTTGGCAACTGTAAGTCTTATCAGCTATGCGGTTGCAAACTTTATGGGCGTTGAGCCGATTTTTGAAACTCTTTTGGGAAGAATTTTGAAAAGCAACAGAGACGCTCCCGAATTTCATCCAAAGAATGAAAAGGTGCTTCGTGAATTTGTTGTACCTGTAGGCAGTCCCATTGACAGAAAATGTATAAGCGATATTGATTGGGGCAAGCATTGTCTTGTTGTCAGCGTTGAAAGAAACGGTGTTTCCGTAACTCCTAAGGGTGATACGGTAATCAAGGAGGGTGACGAGCTTGTTATGCTTATAAGTCAGCGCCGTTTTTCAAAGGATAATGAAAGAATTTATAAAATAATTAACGGATAAAAATTATATTCGGTAAAGGGGTAAATTTTATGGAAAGACAATGGTACAAGGGTGATACTCATTTACATACAATATTAAGTGACGGTCATCACACAAAGGGTCAGCTTGTTGAAATGTGCAAGGAAAAGGACCTTGACTTTATGATTATTACAGACCACAATAATAACTCTGTTGAAAAAAGCTATTTTGACGGTGATATGCTTGTAATTCAGGGGCAGGAGCTTACTAACGAGCCCGGACACGTTAATGTCTGGGGTAAGGCTGTACCGGACGAGCCGTCGTTTACACTGAGAACTGCCGAGGACTATGCAGAGATAATTCAGAGATGTAAGGATGCAGGAGCTACTGTTTCGGTAAATCATCCGTTTTGTTCAAACTGTCCGTTCAGGCTTAATCTTGAGGACTATCCCTTTGACTGTGTTGAGGTTTGGAATACAATCCAGCACAGCGATAATATGAAAAACAGAGATTGGTGGGTAGGACAGCTTTTAAAGGGTAGGCATATTGCCGCAGTCGGCGGTTCCGACTATCATAGTGACGTAGCAGGTATTCCCCTCCTTGCTATGCCTACAACTATAGTTCACGCCGAAAGCAAAACCGAGGAGGATATTCTCAGGGCTATGAGAGAAGGCAGAAGCATTATAACAAACAGTCCTAATTCCTCAATGATTTTCCTTACCTGCGGAGATGCAAATATAGGCGACACTGTTAAGCTTTCCGAAAATCAAAAGGCAGAGCTTACTGTAACGAAGCTGAAAAAGGGACATAAAATTACAGTTTATAATAACGAGAAGGTAATTTACGAGCAGACAGCATCAAAAAATACGGAAACCTTTATGACTACTGTTGATATTGAAGAGCCCGGCTTTATCCGTGCGGAAATTACATATAGGTTCAGCCCTGCCGTAAAAAAGCTTTATAAAATTATTGAAAGCAAATTTTTAAACAGTGACGGCAGTGTGCCCGATTTTATTTGGGCATTTACCAACCCTATTTGGATTGAGGCGTAATTCAGTGGTAAAATACTATATTGTCTTTAAATAAAACACACCCCTGTGATACAATAAATCACAGGGGTGTTTGCTGTTTTTTTATTGAACTATTTTACTGTTACAGATGTTGCAGGGATAAATTCGCCGTCAGCTTCGTTATATTCAATGCTTACGGTATCGCCCTTGCTTATCAAAAGGACCTCCATACAATCAGTAACCTTAATGTAGTAATACTTTCCGTCAACCTTAAGATAGTAAACGGTATTGCCGTCATTTACCGAGTTCTTTATATCAGTTACCTCGCCCGTTACTGTTAAAGCATTTTCCTTTACAGGCGGTTCCTGAGAATCAGTGCTGTTACTGTCAGTACCTGTCATATCCTCCTCGTCAACAATAACGTCCTCCTTGTTTACATTGTCGGCAACTCCCTTTTCGCCAAGGGCGTCAATGTAATTTTCAAGGGCACTGTTAAGAGCCTTAACATCACTCTTAGCTACGTCAAGAAGTCCCGTACCTACAACAGTCTTATCCTCAAGACTAACAAAGGCATAGCCCTTTACCGTATTACTGTCGCCGTAAAGTGACATAAAGTACGTTGGATTTCCGTCAATACCAAGCAAAATCGGGAAGGTTGCCATATATCCATAGTTCTGTACTGCATCCTGTGCAGATTGCTGAGCGGAAATCTCCATAGCACCTGCGTTAGGATAATATCTTACTTCCTTTGTACGCTGATTGCAGAGGATGAAGCCGAAGTTTGATGAGTCTGACTCAGAAGATGTAACGCCTGTATATACCCAAACGTCATCGTCCATTGCAATATTACCGCTTCCTGTTGAGGCAACATTTACGTCATTTTGGAAGATAATTGAATTCCAGAAGCCGTTTTGGAGCTTACCGTGGTAGTTGTACTGCTCAATGAGAAGTGACTCGCTGTAAACAACGTCAATCCAGTTGAGAGAGCTATCTGTCTTAACCTCTTCAATATCGTAATAATTGCTTTCGCCGTTAAGCGCATCTGTTATGATAACGCCTTTGACATCAGTACCGCCGAAAAGACCGATTGTCTTTTTAAGTACGGCAGTTATCCAATATGGATGCATGTTATCGTCAATTTCAAAGTTAGGAGTGTCAAGAAGCTCTGTAGGATACTGGAAACGAAGATGCCTTATAAGCTTTTCGTTGAAAAGCTCAGTTGGAGAATACTTGATTCCCTCTCCAAATTTTTCAACACAGTTTACCGCTGTTACCTTCTGACTTACAAGGTCAATCGCCATATAAGCAGGCAAGCCATCCTTAGTGTTATTCAACCATTTGAATACATCTGCATATTCAAGATAAGCAACACGGTAAGGCGCATTTTTATAGTTAATCTGAGTTGAATTTGAGGAAACCACATACTGGCTCTTGTACTCTGAAAGTGAACCTAACTGCTGGTCGGCAAGTGTATGTGCTCTAGACGCATCAAGACGTGGCACCTTGTCATAGCTGATATCTTCAAAATCAGCAGTAAAATCACCGTCTTTAATTTCCATAAGCTGGCTGTAGGAATGTGCTCTGAAAAGTGTTAAGCCCGTAAGAGTACCGATACCCATTACAACAACTATTACACCGATTATTGCTAATGGAACTATTGATTTTTTCTTCACATATTCTTTTCTTTCAATCTTTTTGTTTGCCTGGCACACAAAGGAAAAGGATACCATAAAGACTGCAAAAAGCAAAATAAGAAATATATTAAGCTTAGTTTCGTGATTGTTGAGAGCAGTATGCATCA
>CALYNW010000041.1 GCA_945224895.1 uncultured Clostridia bacterium | reverse complement strand
AGCCGAATTTTGGGTTTAAAAGTAATTTATCCCTTAAATCCTGCTTATTGTAAATTCTTGAAGCTCCCGCAAAAATACAAATAGGAAATTCAAGTCCCTTTGAATGATGAATTGACATAATCGAAACGGCATTTTCTCCCGACAAAACGGCTGACGCAGACTCAACTGATTTGTCAGATTCAATAATTTTATCAATATACCTGATAAAGGATGTTAAACCGACATTGTCACCCTTATCGAAATTATCGGCAAAGGAAATAAGCTTAAGTATATTTTGATACCGTTGCTCGCCGTTTCCCATAGCGTTGGAAAGAGAAATTATACCCTTGTCCTCAACAATATATCTTATAAAGCCTGCAACAGACATAGTTACGCTGAGCTTTCTCAAATTTCTTATATCGTCAAGAAAAGTCTTTACCTTTTCATTATCCGATTTAATTACGGAAAAATAAAAGGATTTAATTTTATTGTCTATTCTAATTTGTGCAAGCTCATCCGCAGTAAAGGAATAAATCGGCGACATCATAGTTGCAAGAAGCGGTATATCAAGAGTTGGATTATCAATAGTTCTTAAAAGGGAAAGAATTATTTTAATCTCATTATTATCAAAAAGGTTTGTTGAATTATCGCAGATAACGGGAATACCGTAATCAGTTAATACCTGATAATAATCGTCAACTCTGTTTTTAAGACTTCTCATAAGAATAACAAAATCGCCGTATTCTACAGGTCTGTAGGTGTCACCGTCCTTGACAAGCTCTCTACTGTTAATTTTACTTTGTATCGTTTGAGCAATGTAGGCGGCTTCCTTTTTTGCCGTATTTTCCCCTTTTACATTGTAGAGAATTTTAATCTGTGCGCTTAGAACATCAGTATCCTCATAATCGGCACCGTAATTCAGATATTCGTTTTCATCATATGTAATCTCCCCTACTCTTTCTGACATAAGAATGGAAAATACAAAATTTACATATGAGCAAATACCCTGTCTGCTTCTGAAATTTTTATCAAGAATTATTTTTGAGCTTTCAAAGCTGTCGCTTTCACAGTAGTCACTGTATGATTTTCTCTTTTCGTTAAAGATATTTGGCATTGCAAGTCTGAATCTATAAATGCTCTGCTTTACATCTCCTACAACGAAAAGATTTTTGCCGTTTGACAGATAAGTAAAAAGCAAGTCCTGAGCCTCATTTGTATCCTGATACTCGTCAACAAGAATTTCATAAAAATGCTCTGAAAGACTGCAAGCCAAATCTGTTTTTGTAATTTCTCCGTTTTCATCGCAATTAAATAAAAGCTGTATTGCAAAATGTTCAATATCGGAAAATGAAAAAGCGTTACGGTCAAGCTTTATTTCCATCAGCCTGTTATCAATTTCACAAACAAGCTCTTTTAGCTTATTTAAAAGCGGATAAAGGACCTTCATATCATTTTTATAATCTTCCTTACTTGAAATAAGAAAAGACGGAATATCCTCTTTTAAAATCTTTTTATAGATATCTCTTGATTGCTTGATATTGTTTATGAGCAAATCCTCAGGTATTTTTGCAGAGCTTGGCATACGCTTAAAATCAGCAGGTCTTTCATTAATAAGGTCGTCCCAGGATTTTTCAAGCGCATTTGAAAATCTTGAAATTTCGGTTATGTCATCACCTGCAAGGGCAAGAAAATTATCCTGCTGTTTTTTATCCTTGTAGGTAAGCATTGAACTGATTATTTCAAAATTAACCGTGGCAAGCTTTGATGAGAACTCCAGCAAAAATGAAATTTCGTTTTTCAGATATTCAAACCAAACCGACTGCTCAAAAGGAATATCGGGATTATAAAGCTCTGTCATTTTATCAAACCACACATAAGGAAATGGCTGAGCATAAATAAATCTTAATATTCTTTTTAATGCGGTTACAATAGCTTTGTCATTATTTGGTGTAGTAAACATCTCAATAAGGGAAATAAATTCACTATCACCCTTATCAAAATAATCGTTTAAGACATCATCTATAATCCCGTCTTCAAGTAACGATAATTCACTTTCATCCAAATTTGTAAAATCACTGTTTATTCCTAAATCATAAAAGTTTTCTCTTACAAGATTAATACAAAAGGAGTCTATTGTGCAGATTTTTGCATTTGAAATCAGAGAAAGCTGACGTCTTATATTAGAATCAGATGGATTTTCCTTAAGAATTCCTTTAAGAGATTTTGAAATTCTGAATTTCATTTCTGCGGCGGCGGCATTAGTAAAGGTTACAATCAGGAGCTTGTCTATATCAACAGGATTTTTTCTGTCGGTAATCATTCTGATAACACGCTCAACAAGCACGGCAGTTTTACCCGAGCCTGCGGCGGCACTGACAAGAATATTTCTGTTTTCGGCATTTATGGCATTACTCTGCTGCGGTGTCCACTTCGGCATTATCGTCAAACTCCTTTCTCAGATTGTTTATTGCTTCGCTGTCGCTTAAATCGTCAACCTGTTTATATTCAATCAGCTTCTTATTTGCGCAAACATCTGAATAATCGCAATATTCACAGGTGCTTTTGTGATTTTTATTCTTAACAGGAGATCTTGAAATATCACCGTTGTGGAGCTCATCTCCCATTTTTTTAATAAGAGAATTTATTTTTTTATGGATGAGTCCAAGCTCCTCAAGGGATACAAGCTGACCTGTCAAATCTCCGTTTGCCTTAACCTTTACCGGAATGTATTTTCCCTTTAGCTCATGCTCCATTGCAGCAGGAATTTCGCCTTCATCATCGTACAAAACAATACCCTTCATTTTAAAAGAGCTGTTTTCTTCTGCATCAATTGTGCTTTCCGCTTGACTTTTTGAATCAAAATTAAAAATGTTTCTTGAAGCGTGCATATAAAGCACACCGGCAGGAATACCGTTAAGCCTTGCACCTTTATCCTCACAAAGCGAAAAAAGATATATAAACATCTGAAGATTAAGTCCGTACATAATATCTGAAAGAGAAAAGGTTTTATTTCCCGATTTATAGTCCACAACTCTTACAAATGTTTCTCCGTTTTTTTCAAAAGTGTCAACCCTGTCAATGGAGCCTCTGATTTTTACCGTTCCGCCGTCATTAAGATTTATGGTTTCGGGCTTAACCTCACCGTCACAGTCAATGGAAAGCTCAAATGCCTTTGCTTCAAAATCACATTCGGAAAACTCTTTGGCAAGATGTATAACAACGCTGTAGACTAATTTTGACAGTCTTTTGTAATTATAAAAAAATCTCTTTGACGGCTCAGCAATATTTCCCATATTGCACTTGAAATATTCGTCTATGTATTTATCAACGAGCAGTATTATTTCACTGTTATTCATTTGAGAAAGATTTTTACTGCCTGTTTCCGACAAAATCATTTCAAGAACATAGTGAATAATAGTACCTCTTTGCATAGGGTCAATTTCTGCCTTTGTTCTCGGCCTGGCGCTTAAACCGAATTTACAGAAGTATCTGAAAGGACAGTTATAGAAATCCTCAACCCTTGATGCAGATACATACATATCGTAGTCAAAAAGCTTTGTCGATATTTCTCTGCTTTTTATTCTGTCGCTTTCATTTTCAGCAAGGGCTTTTACTGAGCTGAATTTATCGTCATTTTCAAAATATTTTTTAAGAGAGCTGTAAAAGGAATCTGTATAAAAATACCTTTCACTCATAAGCTCAAAAGCATTTTCCTTAGTTTCAATTAAGGAAATATTATCAATATCGTTACAGGTGTATTCCTTTACATTTGGAAAAATAGCCTTGATTTCTGTAATAATTTCAGACGGTGCAGATTCCTTTCCGGTGTTTCCGATATAAGAAATAAAAAGCCTTTCACTCGGAGCTGAGCAAGCCATATAGGCAAAATATTTTTCCTGAATATCAAAAATTTCATTATAAGAATAAAGTTTAAAATCATTTTCAAGCATTATTCTTCTTTCGTTTTCAGATAGAAGTCCACCACCTGATGAGGCAAGAGGAAATTCACCTTCTGTTGCACCGAGGATAAATACTGCCTTTGGATTATCTGTTCTTATTCTGTCAGCCTGACCGAACTGAACGTTGTCTATTCCGGAGGGTAAGGTACCTAAATCCTCAGCTGAAATAATCAGGTTGAACAGATGGGAAAACTCCTTTAAAGTAATTTCCTTATCTACTGTTACGGCAATCTGATTAAGAATTTCCATTACCAAATCCCAAATTCTGCCCTGCTCAGACGCAAGAGCATAAAGCCCTGAATTTGATAAATTTACTGCATATTCTCTGATTTTCATATCAGCCTTAAAGCTGATTAAGGAATTATAGATTGCCTCACAGATAGTCCTTGGATTTTTAGTTTTTGCGGAAGACTTAAAACGTAAAATGGGATTAATGAGTTCTTCTCTTGTTTTGTTTATTTCTTCAAGCCTTTTTCTGTCGCTGTCGTTTATCTCCTCGGTGAAGCCTTTAGTTGAATTTTCAAAGGGCTTTGTCCATTTTGAACCGTTAATGTTCCAAAGATATATGTAATTTTCAAGATCGTTTATTCTACTGTCGCTGATTTCCGTTAAGCCTGTTTTTGCAAGACTTATAATATCATCACTGTTAAGTGAATTATTTACACACCTAAGCAGATACTTAATCATTACAACAAGTGGCTGAGTATTAACAGGCTGTCTTTCATCATTGAAATACGGAACCCCATACTTTTTGAAGGATGAAGAAATTTCGTCTCTATATTTATTAATATCCCTTGTTATAACCGCTATTTCAGAGGCATTATATCCCATTCTGAGAAGCTGTTTTATCTGACGGGATACCTGATTACATTCATCAGTTATATTTTTTGCAGAATAAATTTCGACAAAATCAGAGGAAACATTTTCGCTGAAATTCGTTTTATATTCTGAAAATAATTCCTTTTCAATTTTAGTAAGAGCATCATTTTTTGCTCTGTAATTTTTGTCAAGTAAGGTAATTTTAGCTTCAACATTTGCTTTTGATGCAATCTTTTCAATGATTTTAGCAGACTTATTGACATATGAAAAAAGGCTATTGCTGTTTTCTGTATCAATATAATCGGTGCAAAGGGTTAATGTAACATTGTCGGATTCTGCAATAATAAGCTCCAAAAGCTTGTATTCCTGCGCCACAAAGCCGTTAAAGCCGTCAATAAAGACGGTTTTGCCCTTAAAGTAATCTTTTCCTATGAGCTTTGAATAAAGCCTGCTAAGCTCGTCTGACACGTCGAGAAACTTGTCTTTAATAATGTTCTCGTATTCACTCATTATGACTGAAAAATCCGTTAGCTTTCTTAAAAGAATATCATTGTCAATACTGCGTGACATATCGTAAATCTCTGAGGAAGAAAGATTACAGGATTTCATTTCATCATAAATTTTAATCATTGATGAAACAAAGGAAAGCGAATCAAGCTTTTTATTAAACAAAACAAGTCGGTCTTTAACATTGTCTATTGCCTGTGCCATCAAAATTACCTTTCCACCCTTTGAAAGCACAGGCAATCCGTCTCCTCCGTATATTCTTTTCACGTCATTTGACATTCTTGAAAATGAAGAATTGTCAACATAACCCATTCTGCTTTCGCCTAAAAGTGTAAGCAATCGTCTTTCGGATATAAGAGAATACTGCTCAGGAGTTATGAGCAGTATATTATCCTTTCCGCTATCTGCAAGCTCGCCGATACGGTTAAATACATATTCTGTTTTACCACTGCCTGAACGGCCTAAAACAAGGTTTAGCAAAAAATCACCGTCTATCTCGTATAATCTTCAGGCTTAATTAAGCCTTCCTTCATCATATTATCATAAGCCTCCGCCCAAAAAAGGTACATTGGTCTTGCTGTATCAAATGCTTTTTTTAATTCGTCAATAAGGGCAGGAGCATTAATTCTGCTCAAGTCGTTACTATAATAAGTAAATGACATATTTTTAGCCTTAAGATATGGCTTAATTCCTTGGTCTGCGTCAGGATAATAATCCTTTTTATATTCATCTCTGCATTCGTAGATAAGTCCTGCTTTTTTACAAGACTCCACCGCATCAAGCCACCTGTCAGGCTGTTCAATAATAAGCTTGTGAACCTCTTTAAATGCAGACGGTCTGTATAGCCAAAAAACAAGTCCATAGCCAAACTGATTAGGAAAAAACTCAAAAAAGTAAAAAGGAGCACAGGGATACTCATTCTTATAGCGTCTGAAAAACATCCACATATTTTCTCTGTACTTTGTTTTATTTCTGTTTCCTCGTGTATCACGATATATTCTTGAAACTGCCCTGACAGGATCAGTCATCATTTTATCATCAATTTCGTACATAAGACCGCTTAAATCAAGCATAATCTGACGCATCGGAACTGTTATTCCGTCTTTAAGCTTTTCTTTATTTTCTTCATAAAAGGCTCTTGAGTCATTGAATTTATTAATGCACAAAAGCTCAATGCTTTCAGGCTTTATTCCCTTAAAATTATATTCATTCATTTTAACAGTCCTTTGTTTTCCATTTGTTGAGCCGCCAAAAGTGCACATATTTTAGCACTGTGAAAATTAAGTCCGCCCTGTATCCAAGCGTAATACGGTTCACGTATGGGTGCGTCGGCAGATAATTCTATTGAAGAACCGAGAGTAAATGCACCTGCCGCCATAACAACCTTACTATCATAGCCCGGCATATCCCAAGGCTCGGGAAGAACGAAACTGTCAATAGGACTGCCGCTTTGTATTCCCTGACAAAAGGCAACAAGACTTTCCGGATTTTCAAGACCCAGCGACTGAACAATATCGTGTCTTGTTTCGTTATATTTAGGCGTAACATCATAGCCGAAAATTTCAAAAAGTGCTGAAATATAGACTGTGCTTTTAAGTGCTTCGCCGACAGTATGAGGAGCATAAAAAAGCCCCATATAAAGCTCTCTGTTATGACCGAGGGTTGCTCCTACTTCAGCACCTAACCCCGGTGTAGTGAGCCTGTAGGCGCATTTTTCAACTAAATCAGCTCTGCCTGCTATGTAACCGCCTGTAGTTGCGATACCGCCTCCGGCATTTTTTATAAGTGAGCCTGCTATTAAGTCTGCACCAACCTCTGTAGGCTCCCTTGTCTCAACAAATTCACCGTAGCAGTTATCAACCATTACAATTACATTCGGATTTTTATTTTTGGCAATACCGCATACCTTTCCTATTTCATCAACAGAAAGGCTCGGTCTGAGCTCATATCCCCTGCTACGCTGAATATACACCATTGTAACAGAGTTATCTACTGCCTTTTCTATTGCCTCAAAATCAAGTCTTTCATTCCTAAGCGGAATCTGATCATATAAAATGCCAAAATCCTTTAATGACCCCATTCCTTCCCCTGAAATACCTATTACATTATGAATTGTGTCATATGGTGTAGCTGTAACACAAAGCATTTTATCATTCGGTCTTAAAACACCGAAAAGAGCAGTTGCAAGAGTATGTGTACCGCTAGTAAAATTGTGACTTAAAAGGTCTGAC
>CALYNW010000040.1 GCA_945224895.1 uncultured Clostridia bacterium | reverse complement strand
AAGAGAGTGTCAAGAGTAACCTTCTGGAAGAGCTTGAATTCCTCCTCCTTAGCCTTAGCCTTTCTCTGCTCAACAAGTGCTCTTGCAAGCTTTTCGTCGGAAACTGCATTGAATTCATCACCGCTCATCGGTGCAGAATCAAGTCCCATAATCTCAACAGGAACAGACGGACCTGCAGATACAATAGAATTACCGTGATAATCGCTCATTGCTCTGATTCTGCCTACTGCCGTACCTGCAACAACGATATCCCCTGCATTAAGAGTACCGTTTTGAACAAGAAGTGTTGCAATAGGACCTCTGCCCTTATCAAGCTTTGCCTCAATAACAACACCCTTAGCAGTTCTGTCGGGATTTGCCTTAAGCTCGCCCATTTCGGCAACAAGCAGTATTGTTTCAAGAAGCTTATCAATACCCATTCTTGTCTTTGCGGAAACAGGAACACAGATAATATCACCGCCCCATTCCTCGGGAACAAGCTCGTGCTCTGTAAGCTGCTGCATAACTCTGTCGGGATTTGCTCCCTCTTTATCCATTTTGTTAATCGCAACAATGATTTCAACGCCTGCCGCTTTAGCGTGGTTGATAGCCTCTATTGTCTGAGGCATAATACCGTCATCTGCTGCAACAACAAGAACTGCAATATCCGTTGCCAATGCACCTCTTGCTCTCATAGCTGTAAATGCGTCATGACCGGGAGTATCCAGGAAGGTGATTTTCTCGCCGTTTATCTCAACCTGATAAGCACCGATTGCCTGAGTAATTCCGCCTGCCTCAGTTGCTGTTACATCTGTATCACGGATAGCGTCAAGAATAGAGGTCTTACCGTGGTCAACATGTCCCATTACGCAGACTACAGGAGGTCTTGTGATTGCATTCTCGTCATCCTCAACCTCTTCTTCAATAATTTGCTCTTCGATAGTAACCTCTACCTTGTGCTCAACCTTTGCACCAAGCTCTGTTGCAACGATTTCGGCAGTATCGAAATCTATAACCTCGTTTACTGTTGCCATAACTCCGAGAGCCATAAGCTTTTTAATAACCTCGGTGGCAGTCATACGAAGAAGGCTTGCAAGGTCGCCCACAGTAATTTCATCAGGAACCTGAATAGTGATTTGCTGTTTCTTTCTCTGCTCTGCAATACGTGCAAGACGCTGAGCCTCTGTCTCCTTCTTTGAACGGGCGTGAATACCCTGTGGCTTCTTCTTTCTGTACTGCTTTGATTTCTGGCTCAGTTTCTGCTTCTTCTGATAGTCATTCATCTGTGAAGCAGGAGCGATATCCTCATATTTCTGGTTATACTTTTCAAGGTCGACGTTATTTACACGTGTGTCAACGTGTCTTGCCTCGCCCTTTGTTCTTGCCTGAGGAGTGCTGTTAGCCTTTTTCTTCGCCTTTTCCTCGGCACGCTTTGCAGCCTGCTCTGCCATTTGAAGAATAGCCGCCTGACTCTGATGCTTTTTGTTTTCAGGCTTCTTTTCTGCCGGGGCATCCTTCTTCTTTGGTGCTTTCTTTTCTGCCTTTTGTCCTGATGCAAAATATGAATCAAAGCTGTCAACACTGCTGTCGGTTGTAAGCTTATCAAGAACTATGTTAAGCTCATTCTCCTCAAGAACAGTATTTGCTTTTTTTGCAGGACCTTCACAATATTCGGAAAGAAGATTTATAATATCCTTGTTATTTTTTCCGAAATCATTTGCGATATCGGAAACCTTAACCTTAATTATCATACGCAATTCCTCCTGTGTTAAAAGTTATCGCTGTTAATCAATACTGAAAATCATTATAATGTATACACAGTAGTTAATCAGTATCAGTTAAAAGTGAAATTATTTTTTTTGAAAAATTTTCATCATTTACGGTAAGCACTCCCGCTTTATATCCTACAAAATGATGTATTTCTTCAATAGTTATTTCTGTTTCAAAAAAAGGTATATCAATGCTGTGAAGCTCAAAGGTTTTTTTAAACTCCTTTACAAGCCTTGGTGAAATATCGGCGCAAAAAATAATCATTTGAGCCTTTTTATTCAAAACCGCCTGAAGTGCCATATCGTGTCCCATTGAAAGCTTACCGGCTCTTCTGGCAAGCCCCAGCATTGAAAGTATTTTATCCTTGTGCATTTTTCATTTCTTCTTCCATTTGATTGTAAATATCGTCGCTGATCTGAACGGCTAATTCACGCTCAAACGCTTTTTTCTTTCTCGCCTTTGCAAGGCATTCGGGATTTTTGCAGACATATGCGCCTCTGCCGGATTTCTTCCCTGTCAGGTCAAGAGAAACCTCGCCCTCGGGACTTCTTACAACTCTTACAAGAGTACGCTTGTCAAACATTTCTCCACAGCCCTTGCACATTCTTAAAGGAATCTTTTTAGCCTTCATATTGTTCCCGTTCCTTCAAAAAATCCTGACTCCGGCTTAATATCAATTTTCCAGCCTGTGAGCTTTGCGGCAAGACGTACATTCTGTCCCTTATTACCGATTGCAAGAGAAAGCTGATCGTCGGGAACAGTTGCACGGCAGGATTTTGCAGACTCGTCGATAATCTCAACAGAGCAAACCTCTGACGGAGCAAGAGCCGCTCCTACATATTCAGCGGCATCTTCGCTGAACTTAACGATATCAATTTTTTCTCCCCCGAGAGCCTCAACAATATTTGATACTCTCTGACCTCTCGGACCGATACAAGCACCTACAGGATCAACATCCTCGTCCTTAGTAAGAACTGCAATTTTAGTTCTTGAGCCTGCTTCACGTGATACCGACTTAATTTCAATAGTACCGTCAAAAATCTCGGGAACCTCCTGCTCAAAGAGACGGCGTACAATTCCGGGATGGGTTCTTGAAATCATAACCTTAGGAGATTTTCCTCCACCGTCCTTTACGTCAACGACATAAACCTTAACGTTGTCGCCCTCTTTAAATGTTTCACCGGGCACCTGCTCTGTCTTAGGAAGAACAGCAGTATTTTTACCGATTGTAAGTATTACATTACCGTTAATTGGGTCAATTCTTTCAACCTTACCTGTAAGAAGCTCCTGATTTTTAGACCTGAACTCCTGAATCATCATTCCTCTTTCGCCCTCACGGATGCCCTGACGGATAACATGCTTTGCCGTCATTGCGATAACACGGCTGAAATCCTTTGTTTTAAGAGGAATATCAACGGTTTTGCCAACCTTAGCAGACTTACGGATAAGCTGTGCCTGCTCAAGAGTTAGATCTGTATCCTCGTCCTCAATTTCTTCAACAACATTCTTTGTAACATAAAGCTTTATTTTCTGCTTCTCAGGGTCAATATCGCAGTGAACGATATCCTTTCCGTTAAACTCATGCTTTGCCGCAACAACAAGGGCTGCTGAAATCTTTTCATAAAGATACTCCTCGGAAATTCCCTTTTCGTTTGCTACCGCTGTTACTGCATCAAAAAATTCCTTACTCATTTTTCCTATCATCCTTTCATAACAAGGTTTTATATTTCTTTATTGAAATCATTAATATCAAAATCGTCAAGCTTAACATATGACGTATCTTTTTTGTTTATTCTGAGTTCTTCACCGTCGGGAAGTAAAACCGTTATCTCTCCGTTATCATAGGCTGACAGCTTTCCCTTGAAATCCCTAACCTTTTCAATAGGGCGTATAAGCCTAAGCATAACATCGGCACCGATATATTTTTCAAAATGCTCGTCTGAAACAAGCTCTCTTTCAACTCCCGGTGAGCTGACCTCTAAAAGATAGCTCTGACTGATTGGGTCAGCCTCATCAAGAGGCTTTGTTATTGCGTGGGTGAGATCAACGCAATCGTCAATAGACACTCCGCCCTTTTTGTCAATAAAAATTCTCAGATACCAGTCTGTGCCCTCTTTGACAAATCTGATGTCCCAAATATCAAGTCCCAGCTCCAGTGCAAAGGGAGTTACAATTTCTCTTACCCTTGAGACAGTATTTCCTTTTCCTGCCAAATAAAAACCTCCAATGCTCAGCCCTTTTGACAAATCACATCAATAATAACAAGAGAGCGGACCCTTCGGTCCACTCTCAATCGGCTGATAATCTTACACAAATATAATAGCATAAAAATCTGTTTTGTCAAGAATTATTTTATATTATATATAATTACAATCAAAGAAGCTTTTCAAGTCCCTTTGATGAATACTCCTCACCGTTACGCTTTTTAACAAGCTGTGACATAAGAAGATTTACATTCTTTCTTGTCATAGGATAGAAAATAAGTGCTATAAGGCATACGCCTATTGCAACAGCAGGAAATACAGTTGAAATATTTTCCATACCATCGATTATTGCAGGGTCTGTAACCTTTGTGATAAGGGATTCCTTTCCTGCAACATCCTTTGAGGAATCATAGCCGTAAAGGGAAAGGAACTGTCCTGCCATAAGAATACCGAAGGCCGATCCAAATTTCTGAATAAGCTGAGGCAAAGCCGTGATTATTGATTCATGGCGTTCTCCTGTCTTAAATTCATCAAGCTCAACCAAATCATAGCTCATTGAGTAGAACAATGTCCAGAAGGTACCTGCACCGATACCCAAAAGTGCAGCACAAATTACTGCCATAATCTTAAAGCCGCCTATAGTAACATCAAGTCCTACAAGCTTACAGATAATTTCCCCTGCAAATGTTAATGAAAGGAAGATTATACAAGCAAGACGTCTATCGGTTTTAACAGCAACCTTTTCAACAATAGGTACAATTATACCCATTGATAATACCATTGAAATAATTACGTATACTATACCTGTATCATAGTCCATACCTATACAATCAACAACCATATAAGTGAGGTTTGACTGTATCATAGAGGAAGCAGTTAGAAAGAAAAATACGAAAATAAGAAATATTCTTGCCGCTCTCATATTCAGAATTGAGCCGAATGCCTTAAAGGTTTCTTTAACTGAAATTTTCTTTTCGCCCTGAACGGTAGGCTTAGGATTATAAATCCCGTTAAGAGATTTTACACAAATAAATCCAAGCACCACTGCCGTAATGCTTATTACTGCGGCAATTACCGCATATGAATTACTCGAATATTTTTCAGTAAGTATAATTGCAACAGTAGGAACAAGTGCCGGAAGAACATTACCGAGACCTACCGCAATAGCGTTTACAAGAGATGCAGTTGAACGGATGTTAGTTCTTTCGTCATAATCCTCAGTAAGCTCGGGAACGATTGCATAATATGGAATTGTATACATAGTATAGAAAACCCAAATAAGCATTGATATCACGGTATAAAGCAAAATCTTTGCAAGCTGGCTTGAAAATCCTGCACCTATCGAGGTCCAAGCTACAATAAACACAAGTCCCAAGGGAATAAGCGACATCTTCATTACACGTCTTTTATCCACTCCGCCTCTGTCGGTATAATTTCCTATAATCGGGTCGGTAACAGCGTCCCAGGCAATAGAAATAAAAATCACCAAGGAGCTGTATTTAGGTGCTATACCCACAATCTCATTAAGAAAAGTCAGGTAATATGTATAAAACATATTGTAAATGAGAGACTCGGTAAATATACCGAAGGCGTAGCCCATCTTTTTCTTTTTTGTTAAAACTCCTGCCACATCAATCACTCCCTGTAAAGTAAATAAGGAAGAAGCAACATTCCTTCTCCCTTGAACTGATTATATTATATGACAACTGTATTGGTTTTTCAATAGCAAAATAAAATATTAAGTCAAGTAAAATCTAAGTAAAATATCTTTATTAATATTGACAGCACAAATATTGAATGATAAAATAGTATATGTTAATGGGGACGCCTGAGCATATTAACTAATAGCTTATGCGTCCCTTTTTTACCGATAAAGAGGAGGAAATATAAATGAAATTTAATTCCGACGGTAAATTTAAAATTATGCAAATTACGGATATGCAGGAAATTCCCGCAATATCCGCCGACACACTTAATTTGCTTGAAGCGGCTGTTGAAGCCGAAAAGCCGGACCTTGTTGTTTACACAGGTGACCAAATTAAAGGCTACGGCGTAACCTACAAGGGCAAGGGTAAGGAGCTTGAAAGGGCTGTTGCAAAAACAATAAATACTCTTTTAGAGCCTGTTACAAAAAGAAATATTCCCTTTGCCGTAACCTTCGGCAATCACGACAGGCAGGTTGGTATTTCAAATGCAGACCAGTTCAAGGACATTTACAAGGCTTTACCAAACTGTATCGGCGAGCAGGCAGAGGGTATTGACGGCGGCGGAACATACAATATTCCCATTAAAGCCTCTGACGGCTCTGACAGAGACGTATTTAACCTTTACCTTTTTGACAGCGGTACAGATGCAAAGGGTGGTGGCTACGAGCCATTTGATAAGAGCATTATTGAATGGTACAAAAAGACACGTGATAATTTAAAAGCCAAAAACGGTGATTATGTTTCCTCAATAATATTCCAGCACATTCCTATGCCCGAATATTACAACATCTTAAAGCGTGTTAAGAAAAACGAAAAGGGTGCAATAAGAGCATTCAGAACTCATAAAAACGAATACTACAAATTAGGCGACACCTGCCGTAAGGGTGATATGCTTGAGGAGCCTCCCTCAATTCCCGACATCAATAACGGTGAATTTGACGCAATATCGGAAAAGGGTGATGTGCTTGCAGTATTTGTAGGACACGACCACAAAAACAGCTTTGTAGGAAGATATAAAAATGTTGATTTAGGCTTTACACAGTCGTCAGGCTTTAATGTTTACGGCAATAGGACTAAACGAGGAGTTCGTTGCTTCGTTCTTGACGAAAGTAATCCAAACAAGTACGAAACATACACCCGTACATATGATGAGCTTGTGGGCAAAAAGGTCAGTAGACCTGTATTTGATTATATTTCAAGCAAGGCTCCTGCAACTGTTGACGCCGCAATACCAATGATTATCAAAGCAGTTTCCGTTATTGCATTAATAGTAATTCTGATTATTCTGCTGACAAAGCTGCTCTAATAGGAGGATAAAAATGAGCGAAAAGAAAAAGACAAACGCGTTTACAAAATTTACCGAAAAGCATGCTGAAATATGGAAATTCATTAAATTTTCCATTGCAGGCGGTGGCTCCTCTGTTGTTGAGCTGATAGTTCATATGATACTGCTTAACACGGTTTTTGCGGCTATGACAAGCCAGCCTGTAACAAACAGTGCCCTTAATATGATAGGCATTACCTCAAAGGGATATCTTTTTACATACCTGATTTCAACTACAATCGGATATGCTATTGCATTTATTTTAAACAGAAAAATCACCTTCAAGGCAGATGCAAACCCAACCGTCAGTATGATACTTTATGCAATAATGGTCGTATTTACTATTTTTGCAAACGGTTGGATAGGCTCTGCAATGACAACCTTTGCACAGGCTCACAGCCTTACGGGAAATTTCTGGGATTTAGTGATTAAGCTTATCGGTATGGCTATCCCAACTCTTTGGACATATCCCTGTAACCGCTTTGTTATCCACAGAAAAAAGAAGTCAACCCTTGAAGCAGAAAAAGCGGCTAAGAAAGAAAATCCCAAACAATAAATTTTGTAAGCGGGCAGTTGCTGTAAATTATGTCAAAAGGCACAGAAGTTTTCTGTGCT
>CALYNW010000039.1 GCA_945224895.1 uncultured Clostridia bacterium | reverse complement strand
CATTCAACAACATCTCGACAAACCCGAATTTGTAAAACTATTTATTGTCGGGAAATGGTGTTGATTATTAAATTGTCTGCCTTCCCGTTTTGCGTGCAGGCTCAGCCTGCCAAATACTAATTTAGTACATCAACAACGGTTAACACATCTTTGTCGACTTTGAATTTTATGTCAAAGTCGGCAAATTTTACGCCGTAAATTCTTTCAGAGTCGTTGTGATATGCAGGTCTCGGGTCCTGCTTTAAAATACCGATTAAGGCTTTTTGTTTATCTTCGGGTATTTTTTTTAGTAAACAGTCGTCAAAATTCACCTTTAACTCATAGTCCTTAACATCCCTTGCAAAGCCCTCTGATGCCTCGGGTACGCTGTCGCAGTAGGCAATATAAGGCTTTATGTCATATATGGGCGTACCGTTCATTAGGTCAATTCCGCTTACAATAAGTACGGTTCCGTATTTATCGGTGTGTCGTACGTCTTCAAGCTTAACGCAGGATAAGCCTATAGGGTTCGGTCTGAAGGGTGATCTTGTGGCAAAGACACCCTTTCGTTTTTCTCCGCCAAGTCTGGGCGGTCTCACGGTAGGCGACCAATTATCACGGAGATTTTCGGAAAATTGCCATATCAGCCACAGGTGAGAAAAATCTTCAATTCCTTCAAGTGCTTCTCTTACCCTGTATTCCTTTTCAAAGATAATTGTCCCCGTAAGTCCTTTTACTAATCCGCTTTGTCGTGGTATACCGAATTTTTCGGGAAAATCGTTATAAATATGTGCAATTATTTTCATATCATCACCGAAATTATTATATCACATAAGCAATATCAGTTAAAGCATTTTAATTTCCAAAAAATCCTAATTATTTTGTAGTATAGCAATAGTTAAAATGTGCAAAATATTACAGATACATTTACAATAATTGAGGAGTGACGGCAATGAAGGCCACAGGAATAGTAAGAAGAATAGACGATTTGGGAAGAATTGTTATTCCAAAGGAAATCAGACGTTCCTTCAGAATAAAAGAGGGCGACCCCCTTGAAATTTTTACCGACGCAGAGGGCGAGGTTATTTTCAAAAAGTATTCTCCTATAGGAGAGCTTTCAAACTTTGCAAATCAGTATGCAGAGGTACTGCATAAAAACGGCGGTTTGCCTATTGCGATTATGGACAACGACCACGTTATAGCCGCTTCGGGTATCAGCAAAAGAGAAATACTTGAACGCAGAGTAACAAAGAGCCTTGAGGAGCTTATGGAGAACAGAGCAATTCATATTGCAAGCAATACTGTGCCGAGTATGAGTGCTATTGAGGGTTTTTCAAGAAAAGCAAATGTTGTATATCCTATTATGTACGGAGGAGATGTCAGCGGAGCAGTTGCTCTTATTGAGGATGAGGACCACAATCTTCCCACAGAAACGGATATAAAGCTGGTACAGGTTGCGGCGGCATTCCTTGGTAAGCAAATGGAGTAATAATTTGTGAACTTTGCATAAAAACTTTCGTATAAATTTATGCAAAGTGTTACATAAGGAGAAACTTGCACAAAAAAGTTGACTTTTTAAAGCATAAGAATATAATGGTGTCAAAGAGAGGAAATGAGATATACAGGAGGCACGCAGAGTAGCCAATGAAGCGTTTTCGTTTTGAAGCCTACGGATACATAAAAGATATGTTTGCTCAGCACCATATGGTGAAACGAGTGGTTCTCTCCCTTATCAGTATCATTGTTATGGGCTTTGGCATTTCGCTTTTCTCTGTTTCCGGCTTCGGTGTTGATCCTTTCACCTCTATGAATATGAACGTGGCAAGCACCATAGGTATTGGCTTTGGTACTTATCAGCTGATTGTTAATTTTGTGATACTTCTCTATGTTATCATAGTGGCTCACAGAGGCTTGGTAGGTGTCGGTACGGTTTTCAATATGGTCGGATGCGGATATGTCTGTGAATTTTTCCAGAATATATTTGAGCCTATGGTTAAAGAGCATTATACCTTGGCACTGCGTGTACCCCTTCTCGCAGCCGGTATAATTACTCTGTGCTTTGCTTGTTCATTGTTCTTTACTGCAAACGTGGGAGTAGGTCCTTATGACGCTCTCGGATTTATGCTTAGCCGAGGTATCAAGCTTGAGTATAAATGGGTAAGAATTATAACAGATTTAACAGTTGTTCTTGTGGGACTTGTTATCAGCGGCGGATTGACGTCATTGCTTCACGGAAATTTCGCCGGAGTCCATAACATAGGAATAGGAACAGTTATAACAGCCTTTTGTATGGGACCGCTCATAAATATGTTCAACAAGTATGTTTCGGCAAAAATCCTTAATGTTGATTATGAAAAAATCAGTAAGGATGTGGCATTCTTTATGATAAAGGGTGCTATGCTGAAGAACTCGGTTCCCGTTGCAGTGGGACAGCGCAGACAGAATATCAGTTCTAAAATGTCTACGAACCGATAATGTTTGCAGGCTGGAAACAGCCATTTAATTAATTTAGCGTTTTCACATAAATTTTACCCCTTAAAAGAAAAGACGTTCTCCTCGGAGAGCGCCTTTTCTTTTTATGTTATTTCAGTTTATCAAAGCTACGAGTCCTACTCCGAGACCGCTTACCGCCATTAGAGCCGCAAGAATAATTGCGGTAATTTTTACCCATTTTTGTTGCATTATTTTATATCTCCTGTTTGTTATTTCATCAAGCTGTCTGCCTCTTGCAGAAGCCTATCGGCAATTATTTCAGCCGAGCTCTTGTCTTTTCCTACTGCTGTTACATATGCTTTAATTTTCGGTTCTGGTCCCGAAGGACGTACAATCAGCTTGTTACCGTCCGTAAGAGCATATGCAATAACATTTGATTTCGGCAGGGTAATTTCCGCTGCTTTACCTGTTTGTGTATCTGTTGAAAGGGAGGTCTTGTAATCGTCAATTTTTGTTACCTTATAATCAGAAATTGATTTAGGAGCATTATTACGCAGACCATCCATAATTTCAGCCATTTTCTCCATACCGCTGGCACCCTCAAAGGTGTAGCTTTTAACGATATTGAGGTAATAGCCGAACTCATCATAAAGCCCGTTCATAACATCAATTAAAGTCTTGCCCTGAGTTTTATAATATGCCGCCATTTCGCATATGAGCATTGATGCAACAACTGCGTCCTTATCTCTTGCGTGGGTACCTGCAAGATAGCCGTATGACTCCTCAAAGCCCATTACAAAATCCTTTGATTTGCCCTGAGCCTCAAGCTGAGTTATAAGCTCACCGATATACTTAAATCCTGTGAGAAGATTTTTAAATGTGCAATTATACTTTTTAGCAATAGCCTCTGCCAAATCTGTTGATACAAAGGATTTTACGGCAATGGAGCTTGGTGCAAGAGTACCCTGCTCCTTTTTGCAGGAAAGGAGATAGTTAAGAAGCATAGCACCTACCTCGTTACCTGTCATAAGCTGATATTCGCCGTCATTGCTTCTAACAGCAATACCTACTCTGTCACAGTCAGGGTCGGTTGCAAGAAGCAAATCAGACTTGTTATTCTCAGCCATTTTCAAGGCACACTCAAATGCCTGCTTGATTTCGGGGTTAGGATAAGGGCAGGTGGGGAAGTTACCGTCGGGATTTTCCTGCTCAGGCACTACATAAACCTTTTCAACGCCTATTCTGTCAAGAATTTTTCTTACAGGCTTGTTACCTGTTCCGTTTAAAGGAGTGTAGATTACGCTGAGATCAGCCTTTTCACAGATTCCGGGGTTAACGCATTGCTTAATAACCTCGTCAAGAAATGCGTTAATAATTTCTTCTCCCATAAACTCGATAAGACCTTTGCCGACAGCCTCATCAAAATCCATAGTCTTAATTCCCGTGAAATAGTCAACCTGCTGAATATAGCCGTAGGTTTCTTCAGCCTCCTCGTCGGTCATTTGGTAGCCGTTTTCGTTATAGCATTTATATCCGTTATATTTTGCAGGGTTGTGGGAAGCAGTTAAAATAATACCGCTTGATGTTTTAAAATGTCTTATTGCAAAGGAAAGGCAGGGAGTAGGCTCTAATTCCTCATAAAGATAAACCTTAATTCCGTTTGCGGCAAGAACCTTTGCCGCCTCCTTTGAAAAATATTCCGATTTAATTCTTGAGTCATAGCCGATAGCTATTGAAGGGCTTTCAAAATGCTTGTTGAGAAAATCCGAAAGTCCCTGCGTTGCTCTGCCTACGGTGTAGTAGTTCATTCTGTTTGTTCCCGCTCCGATAACACCTCTGAGCCCTGCTGTACCGAATTCAAGAGAACGGTAAAATCTGTCGAGAATTTCATCATCCTTTCCCTTGATTTCTTCAAGCTCTTTTCTGAGGTCGGGGTCGGCTGTTGCCTTTTCAAGCCATTCGTTGTAAAGTGCGTTAGTATCCATAAAAGCACATCCTTAATCTATTTCATATTTTTGCAGTTTATATTTTAAACCTATTAAAATATATTGTCAACAGTCATCTTTAATGATATAATCAAACGAAGAACATTATTTTGGTGATAGTTATGTTTGCAAAAGTAAAAAGTCTGGGAATTTTCGGTCTGAACGCTTTTGAGGTTACGGTTGAATGTGATATCAGCCGAGGTCTGCCGAGGTTCGATATAGTAGGATTACCTGACGCAGTAGTTAAGGAAAGCAGGGAAAGAGTCAGGGCATCAATGAAAAACTGTCATCTTGAATTTCCTGTTTCAAGAATAACGGTTAATATTGCCCCTGCCGATATTAAGAAAGAGGGCGCCCTTTATGATTTACCTGTTTTTGTGTCAATTTTAAAGGCGTCAGGGCAGATTAAGGGCGATACCGAAGCCTATGCCTATATAGGCGAGCTTTCCCTTGACGGTGAAATCAGAAGGGTAAACGGTGTTTTGCCTATGCTTATTGAGGCGAAAAATAAGGGCATAAAATCCGTATTTATTCCTTTTGACAATGCGCTTGAGGGCGGTGTCCTTGAGGGTATAGAGGCTTTGCCTGTAAAAAATGTATTTGAGGTTATGCAGCATATTTCGGGTGAAAAATCCGTTGCTCCTGCAAAAAGTGAAAATCTAATTGACAGAGAAATTACTTATGATGTTGATTTTTCAGATGTTAAGGGTCAGAGTGAGGCTAAAAGAGCACTGGAAATTGCGGCAGCAGGCGGTCATAACTGTCTGATGATAGGACCTCCCGGCTCAGGTAAATCAATGCTTGCAAAGAGAATCCCAACGATTTTACCTGATATGAGCTTTGATGAAAAGCTGGAAACTACAATGATTTACTCCATAGCAGGCGACATTCCCGACGGTCAGGCTATAATTGATAAAAGACCCTTTCGTTCACCTCATCATACTGTTTCTGCGCAGGCACTTACAGGCGGCGGTTCGTCACCTAAGCCCGGTGAAATCAGCCTTGCCCATAACGGTGTTATATTTATGGATGAATTCCCGGAGTTTGACAGACGTGCAAAGGAGTCTATGCGACAGCCTCTTGAGGACGGTATAGTTAATATTTCAAGAACGGCAGGCTCCGTTTCGTATCCGTCAAATATTATTCTTATTGCAGCTATGAACCCATGTCCCTGCGGCTTTTACGGGCATCCGACTAAAGAGTGCAGCTGTACCGATGCCGCAAAAAAAAGATATATGGACAAGATTTCGGGACCGATTCTTGACAGAATTGATATTCATATTGAGGTTGCTCCTGTTGAATATGAACAGCTTTCGGGAAAAGGGAACGAAGAAAAAAGCGAAGAAATAAAAAAGAGAGTTAATAAAGCAAGGTCAATTCAGCAAAAGCGATTTGAAGGTACAAATGTAAGCTGTAATGCTAAAATGACGCCGAGAATGACAAAGGAATTTTGCATTTTATCCGACGATGCAAATGAGCTTTTGAAAGCAAGCTTTGAAAAGCTGGGGCTTTCCGCAAGAGCATATGACAAAATTCTGCGTATTGCAAGGACCATTGCAGACCTTGACGGCGCAGAGGATATTGAAATATCTCATATTGCCGAGGCTTTGCAGTATCGTTCACTTGACAGAAAATATTGGAACAAGGTTTGATTTGAGATGAAAAAAAGTTTAAAAATAATTATACCCGTGCTGGCGGTTTTACTTGTGGGAGTAATAGTTTTTGACGTTACTCTTGTGCAGAATAAAAAATCCGAAGCAGAGGAAGCTACAACCAAAGAAGTTGTTACAACAACCTCTCTTGAGGATAAATATACCGACCCTGTGGAGCTTCAGGCAAGAAAAATAATTGAGAATATGACCTTGTTTGAAAAGGTTGACCAAATGCTCCTTTATTACATACCAAAGGAAGAGCCTCTGTCAAAAATGGAAAGATGGCAGTTTGGCGGATATATCCTTTTTTCGAGAAATTTTGAAAATTCAACTCCCGAGGAAACAAGACAGGAAATTGCCGAGTATCAAAAGGTAGCTAAAATTCCTGCCTTTATGGCGGTTGACGAGGAGGGCGGCGGAGTAAACAGAGTATCTCAGTACAGTCAGTACAGAAGCGAGCCCTTTAAATCAGGCATAAGGCTTTATCAAAGCGGCGGATGGCAGGCTGTTATGGATGACGCAAGGGATAAAAGCGAGTTTATGACAGATTTGGGAATAAATACAGTTCTTGCTCCTGTTGCCGATGTGCCCTATTCACGTTCCGACTATATCTACGGCAGAGCCTTTTCAACAGACCCCAATGCTGTAAGCGAGTATATAACAAATGTTGTTACAACAATGAATGAAAACAATTTCCTTTCCTGTGTAAAGCATTTCCCCGGATACGGCAATAATTCAAATACTCATACAAATTCAAGTGTGGATGAAAGAAGCTGGGAATCCTTTGAGGAAAGAGATTTACTTCCCTTTAAGGCGGCTGTTGAGGCTGATGTGCCGTTCATAATGGTTTCCCATAATATTATTGATGATTTTGATAAGAGCGTTCCTGCGTCCCTTTCAAAAAAGCTCCATAATTATATCAGAGAGGATATGGGCTTTGAGGGTATAATTGTTTGCGACGGTCTCGGTATGAGCGGCGTCAGAGAGTATGTTGGCGGCGACAAGGGCGAGGTTGCTGTTCAGGCGATTATGGCAGGTAATGATATGATTTGCGCCACCGACGTGGGTATTCAGGCACGTGCCATTGCGGCGGCAGTTGAAAACGGCAGGATAAAGCTTTCGCAGATTGAGGATTCCGTTGCAAGAATTCTTATGATTAAAATAAAATACGGACTTATTGCAGAGGGTGATATTCCAAACGAGGGAATGATAGGCGATGATTCCGATAAAACAACAACGGCAAAGGCTGAAATAGAGGAGGATACAGCCTACGAAAATAAGGAGGATATAAATGACTACTAATCCCGTAATTGAAAAAACAATGAAAAATCTTGAGAAAAACAATATTAAGCCCTATTTTGTTGAAGCAAAGGAGGAGGTTGTACCTCTTATAAAAACGCTGATAAATAAGGGCGAAAGTGTATCAAACGGCGGTTCGGAGTCCTTAAAGGAGACAGGCGTTATTGACCTTCTCAAATCAGGTGATTATGACTTTATCGACAGAACGGGACTTGAGGGTGAAGAGCTTAGACAGGCTTATGTTCGTGCCTTTGGCTGTGATACCTTTTTCTGTTCCTCAAATGCCGTAACCGAAAACGGTGAGCTTTACAATGTTGACGGCAATTCAAATAGGGTTGCCTGTATCGCTGTCTCTTATACACATCTGACGC
>CALYNW010000038.1 GCA_945224895.1 uncultured Clostridia bacterium | reverse complement strand
AGTTGTATTCTCACTGCTTGATGATTGAGAAGAAGACGAGGTAGAAGAATTTAAAGTCGCTTCGTTATTCTGAGGCGGAGCAACATAGTCGGTAAGCGTTCCGGCCTCGTTTGAGAAATATGCGTAAATCGTCTGTCCTCTTGAAAGCTTATAAGGAGTTACTCTAAATCTGTACGCTGTATATGATTGCAGTCCGCTGACTGTAAACGCAGCTTGGTCTGCGTCGACGTCGCCTGCATCTCTCCAGCCGTTAGCATCGCAAATTTCAATTTTATATCCCGAAGCATCGGTAACACTTTTCCATTTTACAGTCACCGACGAAGAAGTAGTTGACAAAATTTCCACCCTTGTCTGCTGTGGAAGAATATAGAAATATACTGTTTTTGTTCCCTCATAATATCCCATTCCGGCTATCGTAACAGAGGCAACACCTGTTGAAATATTATCACCGTAGTAAACGGTATAGTCTCTGTTTTCAATCAAGCCGTCGATAAGCACCTTAGGCTCCTTTGCCCTGCCGTCATAAATAAAGCTGTCGGAGGAAAGGCTGATATTCAGTATGGATACGGGTGCATTTAAAATTTCATAGGAAAGAACAACCTCTCCTGTGTAGCCGAAAGACCCGCATACTGTAAATTCATCCGCTCCGGGCTTTGTCTGTGGCTCTTCAAGTATATAGTAATCCACCTTATCAGGTGCGCCTTCAAAATAAATTTCAGGCTGTTGCGGTTTTCCGTTATAGTAGGTCTGTGTAAAGCTTTGAGTTATTCCAAGAGTGTTGATATCAATAGGTGCAATTTCAAATTTAACAAAAATTACACCTGTATATTTTCCTATACCCTGTATTACATTGTAGTATTCGTCCGGTCCGTAAAAATCAGGATAGGAAACAATATAATCCTGCCCCAAGGTATAGCCGTCAAGGGATACCTTGGGAGCAGCTTTATCCATACCGTCATACTGAATATACGTGTATTCACAGTTGTATGAGGCACCGTCTATTGTAAGCATTCTTTTTGATTCGGTGTTCTCATAATCTCCCATACCGGCTACTGTAAGGTAGCAATCGTCGGAAAAGGTAACAGTATAATCCTTTCCGTATGTAAGAGCTTTTCCGCTTGAATCCTTAACAACGGTATCAAGAGGATTTTCATAATCCACATCAATTATGCAGTTTCCTATGCTTTTTGCGGTGCTGTCATAGACAGAGTCTGAAATAAAATCACCGTAATTGCTGTTAAAATATTCAGTATCAAAAACATCTGCATCAAGCCTATGCTCGTGATCTCTACTGTCCTCGCTTTGCAGAGTTTCGTAATCAACAAGGAAAAACTTATATATGTCATCACGGTCATCATCCCAAGTGGTATCTACATAATAATATGCGTCACCAATATAAACAAGATTCCACGCATGATTTCCCTCATCATCCGATGTTACAACTCTCACATCATATCCCATTTCCTTACACAGTCTGTAAAATGCTACTGCATAGCCCTGACAGACTGCTGTTCCGTCCACAAACACTCCTGCGGCAATATAATTGTGGGGATCTGACATATCGTAAAAGTTATATGTGCAAACATCAAGAATATAATCGTGAATTGCTTTCAAAATATCGTAATCACTCATTTTTGAGGTATCAATACCCGAAAGAAATTCCTTAACTACTCCGTCAACACCGTATTCGTCATAGCTTTCAGACCTGTAACTGATATCATAGAAAATACTGTATTCCTTTGACTTCTCATCAAATTCGTAATCAACCTTAATGGAATACCATTGATAAAACAAATAGTCGCCGTCTACGCAGGAAACAGAAATTTCATCACTCATTGCATAAAGAAAAATATCAAAGCAATATGCATATAAATCATCCTCGGTTTTCACATCTGAACGGAAGGAAAATTCATACCTGTTATCTCTTGCAACCAATGACGCTCTGAAATCCTCGGCAATAAGCTTTTCGGATGAAGAAGCATCAAATTCTGCATTGTATTCAGGTGCCATGTCTGTTGAAAATGTTTTGTTTTTAATATAGCCGAGGCTACCTTCATCATCTGCCCATACGCAGAAAGGCAGGCAGAAGAATGTTGTAAGCACCATTATAATTCCCAACGAAAATGAAAGTAACTTTTTCATAATATTTCTCCTTGCTATTTTGCCGCTCTGACTATTGCCGCCGCAGTTTCCTCAACTCTGTTGTTACTGCAGTTTATTACTGCCTGTGCCCATTTATTGTATAAAGGCAGTCTTTCATCATACATATCCTTGAGCGTTTCGCCGTTTTTAAGCAGTACCCCTCTTGTTGAAAGGTTACTTATTCTTGACTCCATTGCATCATAGCTTAAATGAAGATAAATGATTTTACCGAGGCTTTTCAGATGCTCCATAGCTTTTTCCGAATAAACCACCGAGCCACCTGTTGCGATTACCGTTCCTTTTAAATCAAGGGTTAAGATTGCATTTTCCTCTGCCTTTGCAAAATAATCCGTTCCGTCTGTGTTTATTATATCCTGAAGGCTTCTGCCCTCTAAATTCTGAATAAGCAAATCAGTGTCATAAAAATTTTTAAGAAGCATTTTTGCGGCAACAACTCCGCAGGTTGATTTTCCGCTGCCCGGCATACCTATAAGAACTATATTTGAATTCATTTTTTAACACCAACCTTTTTGCAAAAATCACTCATAGGACATTCGTCACAAAGAGGCTTTCTTGCAGAGCAAACATCTCTGCCAAAAAGAACTATTCTGTGGCAAAAGTCAGAGCCCTCCTCTTTGGGTACAACCTTTTTAAGTGCATACTCTATCTTTTCAGGGTCCTTGACATTTACAAGCCCCAGCCTGTTTGAAATTCTTATCATATGAGTATCAACAACAATGCTTTCCTTGCCGTAAACATCACCCACAATAAGGTTTGCGGTTTTTCTGCCCACACCGGGGAGTGTAATTAAATCGTCGATATTATCGGGAACTACACCGCCGAATTTATCCCTAATCATTTGAGCCATACCTATAATTGACTCCGCCTTGCTTCTGTAAAAGCCACAGCTTTTAATTATGCCTTCAACATCCTTTATATCAGCATTGCAGTAATCGTCAAGGGATTTGTACCTTTCAAAAAGGGCAGGCGTTACCATATTCACTCTTGCATCCGTGCACTGAGCAGACAGCCTTACGGCAACAAGAAGCTCAAAGGGATTTGACGCCGTCAGCGAGCAAAGGGCGTCCGGATATCTTTCCTTCAGTACATCTATGGCTTTTAATACTCTCTCTTTTCTCGTCATAAGCTTCTCCGAATTAATTGATTTAGCCTTTTATTTTATCCCAGTAGGCTTTGAATGCCTGTTCATTTTTATTTGCACCGAACTCGTAATACCTTTTATCCTTAAGCACATCGGGAAGATACTGCTGATAGGTCCAATGATTTTCGTAATCGTGGGGATATATATAATTCTGCCCCTTAACCTCTGCGTCCTCGCCGTCAAAATGCTTATTTTGAAGCTGTCTCGGGATAGGACCGTAATTTCCCTTTTGCACATCTGCCATAGCCTCGTTAATTGCGTTATGGGCAGAATTGCTTTTCGGGGCAGTTGCCACAAGAACAACAGCGTCTGCAAGAGGTAATCTTGCCTCGGGCATACCAACCATCATAGCAATATCCACAGCCGATTTAACTATGGGGATAATTTGGGGATATGCAAGTCCCACATCCTCGCAGGCACATACCATAAGTCTCCTGCAAGCCGACGGCAAATCCCCCGCCTCCAGAAGTCTTGCAAGATAATGGAGTGCCGCATCCGGATCGGAGCCACGCATACTTTTCTGATATGCCGAAACAATATCGTAATGCTCGTCACCCTCTTTATCGTATCTGACTGAGCTTTTTTGAGTAAGCTCCTCGGCAATTTCAAGAGTAACATTCTTTTTCCCGTCTACAGTCTTTGTAGCAAAAAAGCAATTTTCAACACTGTTGAGTGCCTTTCTCACATCTCCGCCACAGCCTGATGCTATTCTCTTATAAACATTTTCGTCGGCTTCAATCAGTACCTTATATTCATCTGCAAGAATATCAAAGCCTCTTTTTATTGCAGGGATAACCTCCTCGCCTTCAACAGATTTAAACTCAAACACGGTTGAACGGGATAAAATAGCGGGATAGATATAAAAATACGGATTCTCCGTTGTTGATGCAATCAGTGTAATTTTTCCGTTTTCTATGTATTCAAGCAGGCTTTGCTGTTGCCTTTTATTAAAATACTGTATCTCGTCAAGATAAAGAAGAATACCGTTTGGTGCCGTAAAGGTTCCGATTTCCGCAACAATATCCTTTATATCCTGGGTTGATGCGGTAGTACCATTCAGCCTGCGTAATGCCCTGTTGGTTTCGTTTGCAATAATTGACGCAACGGTGGTTTTTCCTACTCCGCTGGGTCCGTAAAATATTAAATTCGGTATATCTCCCGACTCAATCAGGTTTCTGAGTGCTTTGCCTTTGGAAAGCAAATGCTTCTGACCTACAACATCGTCAAGAGTAGTTGGTCTAATTCTGTCCGCAAGGGGTTTATTCATTGTCGTTCTCCTTGGAATTAAGCTGATTTTTACTGTATACACAGCCGCAGAAATTCTGCCTGTAAAGATTATATTCCTTTGAAAGCTCTATCGACCTTTTGTAGCCCTCCTTCTTTTTGAAATCCGAGGGGAGCCATTTTACGCCGATTTCATTTTCAAGGAAAAAGCCTATTTCATTTATCTTCTGTGAATTTTTAAGAGGACTGATTGAAAGAGTTGTGCAAAAATAATCAAAGCCGTTTTTCTTTGCTTCTTCTGCTGTTTTTCTGAGTCTCAGCTCATAGCACCTAAAGCACCGTTCTCCGCCCTCTTTGCAATCCTCATATCCCTTTGCTATGCTTTCAAAATCCGCATATTCATAATCGCAATCCAGAAACTCCACCTTGTTTTCTGTTTCCATAGAATTGATAAGTCTGATTTGCTCGGCTTTTCTTTTTTCATACTCCTCCTTAGGAGAAATATTCGGATTATAGTAAAAGACGGTTATTTTAAAATATTTCGAAAGATATTCAATAGTATAGCTTGAACATGGAGCACAGCAGCTATGCAGGAAAAGAGAGGGCAAAAAGTCCTCTCTTTTATCCGCTTCAATTATTTTGTCAAGCTCTTTTTGGTAGTTTATCTTGTTCATCAGCTTAAATAGTTTTTCGGATTTACTCGTCCGCCGTTAAGTCTAACCTCAAAGTGACAATGAGGTCCTGTTGAATTTCCGGTTGAACCGCTTTTTGCTATTGCTTCACCCTTTTCAACGCTGTCGCCCACAGACACAAGTATTGAAGAATTATGTGCATAAAGTGTTACAACAGAACGTCCCGACTTATCCGTTCCGTGATAAATCATAACGTAATATCCGTAGCTGTAATCAAGACGCTTTACTGTTATGACTATTCCCTTTTGAGCCGCCACAACCTTTGAGCCCATTGCACAGGGGAAATCTATTCCTCCGTGATATTTTCCCGAGGAATAATTTGGAAATCCTGCAGAAACGGAGTGATGAGAGGGAACAGGATAGGTCATATTAAGAACGGCATCTGAATTTGAATATACGTCTGAATTATTCTTTTCCTCAATCTCTTTTCTGTCATTGTTGCCTGATCTTACGGCAGTTGTAGCCTCCTCGCTTGTTTTAACACCTGCGATAAGGTCCTGTATCTCCTGCTCCACAGCCGCGATAAGCTCGCTGTCCTCATTTCTGAATTCGGTATACTGCTTATTCTGAGCAGTAAGCTCTGCAAGAAGCCTGTCGCTTTCTGCTCTGTCGGTAGCAAGTGAAGCCTTTTTATTTGCTATTTCCTCACTGTTTTTTTCTATTGATTTCTGCTTTGATAAAAGGTCTGATTTCTGACTGTCAAGCTCAGCCTCAACAGACTCAAGCTCTGTCTTTTTTTCGTTAAGTCCGTTTTTCTTATCGGTAATTTCAGCCATCTGAGCCTGCACCTGAGCAAGAAGCTGTGAATCACTTTTTGAAACAGACTTAATCATTTCATATCTTGTAAAAAATCCCGACAAATCCTTACAGCTTATAAGTGCCGCAAGAATGTTAAATTCTCCGCTTATGTAGATAACCTTAAGCCTGTAGCAATAAGCCTCATAAACGCTTTGGAACTTAGCATTAAGGTCGTCATATTCCTTTTGAGCCTTTTCAACCTCTTGATAAAGAGCAGTCAGGCTCTCTTCATTTTCATTTATTTTTTCCATAAGCTCATCAATTTCAGCCTGAACCCTTGTGTTCTTATTTTCAAGAACTGTCAGCTGTTCATTGACGTAGCCGATTTTTTGGTCAAGAGTATCAATATATTCCTCGGTAACCTTTGAGCTTTTTTCAAGCTCTGCAAGCTTTTTGTCGGTTTTGGCAAGATTTTCCTCTAACTCTTTTTGCTGTTCTTCAAGAGATTTCTGCTTTTTAGCGTCGACCTGAGCTACTGCCTCGGTAACAGGATTACCCTGAGCGTCTGTAACGGCATTACCGAACTCGTCTGTAACGATTACTGTACTTTGCTCAGATACGGGAGCAGTAGTTGACGGCACCTTTGACAAAGCCTTGGTTGTGCCTTCCTTTGCCATTGCAAGAGTAGGCGCAAAGCACATAGCCGTCATTACCGCCGCTAAAAGGAAAGAAAAAAGTTTTGTTTTCAAATTTATCCCCTTCCGATGATAAGTCGTCAGTTATAAATATATTATAACACATACTGCATTATAAATAAACTAAAATACTGTAAATTCTATGGCAAATAGTAATTTGGATTTACGCAGTCACTGTACTGAGCGGTAGGTGTTCTGACCTCAAAGTGGCAATGTGGTCCTGTTGAATTACCTGTTGAACCGCTGTAAGCAATAAGCTGTCCTTTAGCTACATACTGATTCTGTGACACAACAATACTTGAATTATGCGCATATAAAGTATATACATAATTTCCTGCGGAATCTGTCTTATCGTGCATTATTACAACATGATATCCGTAGCTGTAATTTAATTCCTTTACATAGAAAACATAGCCTGACTCTGCGGCAACAACTGCCGAGCCTGTCGGACAGGAGAAATCAACACCTGTGTGACCTTCATAGCCTGCACTTCCGTAATCGCAGGTAATCCTCGTCTGACTGGGAACAGGATACGTCATACTGAGTCTGTTTGGATTTTCGGTGGTTGATTCAGTAGTTGTAGTTTCCTGAGAATTATCGTTTTTAGTAGTGGCTTGAGTGGTGGAGGGCTTCTTAGTTGTGGTCTGCTGCTCCATCTTCTTTTTAAATTCCTCGGCAGCCTTTGCAATTTCTGCGTTTACTGCCTCAAGCTCCGCCTGGTCCTGATTTCTGTATTCACTGTAGGTTTGAGTATCCTCCTGAAGCTGTCTTAAAAGGTCGTCTGACTCAGCCTTTTCGCTTTCATATGCAGACTGCTTTTCTTCATACGATACCTGCTGAGCTTCAAGATTTTCCATAGAGGATTTGAGATTCTCCTCAGTTTCAGCCAGGGTTTTCTGATTTTCCGTCAGATTCCTTTGCTTTTCCTCCATTGCTGTTTTTGTTTTCGAAAGCTCCTTTGCCTGCACTTGAACAGACTGCAAAAGCTCCTTATCAGACCTTGAAACACGCCGTATCATTTCATACCTTGTCAGCAGGGTTGAAATATCGGGGCAGGTAAGAAGCAT
>CALYNW010000037.1 GCA_945224895.1 uncultured Clostridia bacterium | reverse complement strand
GTTCAAAAACAACTACTAAAAAGACAACAACTAAAAAGAGCGGTTCAAAAACAACTACTAAAAAGACAACAACGAAAAAATCAAATGCAGCATCAACCACGGTTGCAACAAAAAATAATACAACAACTGCTCCGGCAAGCACGGAAATAAAAATCAATCTTACAAAAAACGGCAATGCGGAATGTAAGAGCAGTAACGTAACAATCAGTCCTGCATCAAGCAAAAACAATTATCAAGGTACTGTTTATATTGAAAAGGGCGGAGATTACATAATCACATCAAGCGTTGATGCTTGGCACGGTCAAATCGTAATTAATCTTGCAAATACCGAAAGTGCAAATATCAGAATAGAAAATGTCAACATAACAAGTACAAAGGCAAACGTAATCAAAATTCTTGACAGGAACATTACAACCGAGAGAAGCTTTATTGAAGCGGACGCCTCCTCGGGAACCGCAGGCGGAGATACAGACAACGCCCTGCGTGACGAAATGAAGGAGGTTTCCAAAAACGATAAGGCACCTAATGTTGACCTTTCCTTCCCAACAGGAACATCAAGTAGCTTCTCCACAAGTGCTAACAGCCTTTCGGGAGTTATTTACAATGAGTCAAAGCTTACATTAAAGGGTAACGGCAAAGTAAATGTTTCTGCAACAAATAACAGAAACAATGCTATTTGCTCAACAAAAAGCATAACCGTCAAAAATGTTACGGCAAATCTTTCTACAGCCGCAAACAGCAGTCCAAGTGCTTTATCATCAGCAAGAGGAATATTTACATTCTCAAAGGTTTACGTTGAAAGCGGAACGCTGAACATTAAGTCAAACGGTGACGGTATCAGATGTGAGGAATTTAACTCCTCAGGCGGAAAAACCGACATTACCTCATCTGCGGCAGACGGTATCGACGCAGACGACGCAATCAATATTACAGGCGGAAACGTTACAGTTAAAGGACTTGAAAAATCCTGCTTCAAGGTCAGAAGAATAAACAATCAGGAAAAGATTGATGCAGGAGACAAAACGATAAAGACCTCTGACGGTGTAACAAAGACAACACATACATTTAAGATTGACGGCGGTACTGTAATTGCCGTAGGTAAAAATGTTACAACAGTTCAAAAAGCCTCAAAGCAGGCAAGCATTACCTGTCGCTCGGTAAAATCTGCAGGCTCAGAAGAAGCTAAAAAGGCAATCAAATTCACAATTAAAGGTACAGGCGTAAATGTTACATCGCCAAGCGAATGTATAAAATATTTGTATTCCTCCCCGTCAATAGACAAGACAAAGGAATACACGGCTTCATCAAGCGGATATGCAAGCAAAAAGGTTACCTTTGACGGTACGGTAGGTGACGTGCGAATAGAAGCCAACAAGTAAAACAAGGGGTATAAACTATGAAAAGAATATTTAAAAAATTCACGGCAATCCTCGTGACGCTGACAATTCTGACGTCAACGCTTTTGATAATGCCTATTACTGCGTCAGCTGCCAGCTCACCTGTTGAGGTTGAAAAATACAGCTTAGCCGTTTGGGCTGACCCGCAAAATGTACTCAGTCAGGCGGAAATCGACAGCTTCAACGCAGGTGACAAGCTGGCTACCTTAGGCGGAATTAAGCCTTATTCAAGGTCATCAAGCACAAGTGGAAACATTGGTATAATAGAGGGAACAAGAAATTATTACTGGTTCTTCCCTTCTACTGCCGATTTATCAGCAATGAAGTTCTGGTTTTCGGCAGACTCAACTGTAACTATTGACGATGTAGCAATTACAAGCGGTGTTCCGACAGACGTTTTCGCTGACATTAACGAGGGTGGAATTCCAAGAACAGTATCTCTTAAAATCAATTCCAAAAGCTACAACGTAACTGCTATTAAGAGCGGTGATGTAGGCACAGTATATATTGATACAGCATCAGGCTCTCTTTCAACCATAAACAGCAGCTCTGACCACAGTGCTTGGGAATCAGGTACAATTTTGGTTGTCAACTCAAAGGGTGAGGTTGATTACCACGGCATTATGGATAAAATGAACGGACGTGGTAACGGTACTTGGTCTGAGGGTAGTATTAAAAAGCCTTACAATATTAAACTTAACAAGTCAACATCTCTTTTAGGTATGGGTGCCGCAAAAAAATGGTGTCTTCTTGCTAACTCAGGTGATAACACACTTATTAAAAACCAGCTTACATACGATTTTGCGAAATACATCGGCATTAAATATCAGCCAATCTGTAAGCCTGTTGACCT
This sequence comes from uncultured Clostridia bacterium, assembly GCA_945224895.1. Lineage (GTDB taxonomy): Bacteria > Bacillota > Clostridia > Oscillospirales > Acutalibacteraceae > Eubacterium_R. The sequence continues at coordinate 5,587 of CALYNW010000037.1, read as the reverse complement.
TTATGTAAATCAGCAGTATATCGGTTCATATCAGCTTTCAGAAAGAGTGGAAATTAAGACAAACAGACTTGATATTTCAGACGCCTTTGAAAATCTTGAAATAGCAAACGGCACAACAGACGCTGCAACAGGTGCAGTTATACCTGCCGATTTGACAGGAACAGCCGTTGAAACAACAGGAAAAACCTCAGGTATTGCAGGAAAAGATTTTACAGGTCATACTGTAGGAGCATACAAATCTTCTCCAAGCTTAAAGGATCCTACCGACTATACAGGCGGTTATCTCTACGAATTGGAGATTAGTAATAGATGGATTAATGAAAATGCCGGCTTCTGTGCATATAACAGACAAGGCTGGGTTATAAAAAATGCGGACTATGCCTCAAGTAATATGGTATCATACAGCTATGATTTGCTTTATGCTTTAGGCTCATCTGTTTACAACAGCGGTGTAGTTCCAAGCACAAGCAAAACTACAAATTGCTCAGGGCTTTCGGCTCTTACAGAAATACCGCAAGGCTCAAGATCAATAACAAACCCTGCTCCTGCAACACAGTATCAGGGCAAAAAATGGAGCGACCTTCTCGATGCTGATTCAGCAGTAAGATATTACTGGACTCAGGAGTTCTTCAAGAATATGGACTCCTCCACATCATCAACATATTTCTTCAAGGACTCAGACGCAGTTGATTCAAAGCTTTACGCAGGTCCTATGTGGGATATGGATAACTCCATCGGCTATAATCAAAACGGTTCTCGTTGGGGATACAGCTGGACATCAAGCGACGGCTGGTATACAAAGAATGCACGTATCTACCGCTGGAGAAGTGATGACAGCACTACGAATTATAAAAGCGACACTGAATCTCCACTTAACTTTTATGCCGCACTTGCTACAAACTGCTCCGATTTTTGGACAATGGCTGAAAAGTATTGGTACAAATATATCAATCCTGCCGTTGACATTCTTCAGGGCAAGGCAACTGACGAAAAAGGCATACTTAAGCCAACCGAATACTATGTAAACACTGTTGCAAAGAGCGGTGCTATGGACGCTCTCAGATATGATACAAACAGCGGTGTATATGACTCCGCAAGTGTAATAAGCGGAATCAACACTTGGTTTTCAGAGCGTCAAACCTGGATTGACCAGCAGGTAACAAAAACAGATATTTCATCCGCAACAATCGGCACTATCTACGAGCAGTCTTACACAGGCGAGGAGATTACTCCTTCACCCACAGTTTCATTGTTCGTTTCGGGAACAGGTACTGTTACGCTTGACCCTGAATATGACTACACACTTTCATACGAAAACAACATTGACGCAGGAACAGCCACAATCACAGCAACAGGCTTCGGTCAATATACAGGCTCAGTATCAAAGACCTTCAAAATTGGCTCTGTGGCTCTATCTACAAATTACACTCTTTCCATTGAGGAAAACGCATACAGCGATATAGAGCTTTCTGCTTCACTTGTAAGAAACAGTACAGGTAAGGAAAACACAAGTCCTGTTACGTATCAGTGGTACAGAAACGGTGCCGAAATCAGCGGTGCAACAAATCAAACCTACGTAACAACATCAGACGATGTAGGCTCTGTAATAACGGTTAAGGCAACAGGCGACGGCAGTAACCTTACAGGCACTATAACCTCAAATGAGTGTAACATTCTTTCAGGAACAAGACCAACAGGCTATACAAAAACCATTGCCGAATGGAGCTATGACTATTCAGTTGATGCAACAGCACTTGCTACGGCAGACCCCAACGGTACAGATTTCTATTATCTTGCAACAGGCGGTGAAAATCAGAGCACATCAAATCTTTACGCATCTGTAAACGCAACCGACAATGCAAAGATAAAATGGTCCGGAACTGCTGACTTATATGTAAACACCGACGGCTCCGTATCTCCCGACCAAGCACCTGTTATGGGTACATCTAAAACAGATTTGCTTGCTTGGGGTACATATCCTTACTTTGAAGCCGTAATTTCCACAGCAGGCTATGAAAATGTTAAATTCTCAGCTAAGCTGGGCGGTACAAAGAAGGCTCCGAGAGATTGGAAGCTTCAGTACAGTATAGACGGAACAACATACACAGACATTGAAGGTGCCTCATATTCAATTCTCGCAAATAAGACTATGGGGCTTGCCTTTGACAACGTTGCTTTGCCTGAGGCATGCTACAATCAGAGGACAGTTTACATCAGAATGGTTGTTTGTAACGATATCGCCATTAACGGTGTAAACGCTATTGTCAATCAGCTTAGCGGTGACGCCGCAGTCAATAACGTAAAAATTACAGGCTCATCATTAAGCGTTGTTACAAGCCTTTATGAGCCTACCATCACACCTGACACCGGCTCTGTAATCTTCAGCGACAGTATGATTAATATTGCCGATAATAACGGCGGTGCAGATGTATACTACAGTATAGACGGCGGAGAGCCTGTGCTTTATACGGCAGAGTTCAATCCGTTTGATTCAAAGACTGCGAAGATAGGCGATACCGTATCAATTACCGCATATTCAAAATTCAACGATATCGTCAGCCAAAGCGTAACATCAGCCTTCACCTTCGGCGGTGTTGACATCAACAACTTTAGCTATGACACCTACAGTACAGAGGTTACAAACGGTGCCGTAGCATCGACAGGCGGTGTTTACGGCGAAAGCGGTAAAATGACCGCACAGACTGACGGAAAGGTTCAGTACGTTCCCCTTTGGAGAGATGATAACAAATCCTTCTGTATTTCACCTGATGACGGAGCACTTTGGGGCGAGAATTCAGGCTTTACCTATAAGGTAAGTACAGCAGGCTATGATAACGTAAGCTTCACCTGTAAGGCATACACAACTGCACAGGGACCTAAGAGTGTAACGCTCCAGTACAGTACGGACGGCTCAACCTTCTACAATGTTCAGTCAAATGTTGCGCTGACTGCAAATGCAACACTTGAACAGCTGTTTATGACAGTATCATTACCGTCAGCCTGCAATAATCAGAAGGCTCTTTACATAAGACTTGCTACAACCGAAAATCTTGCCTTTGACGGCTCCGCACTTCACAATAACGCTTCAAAGGGCAACCTTTATGTAAATGACGTAATTATCTCCGGTGAGGACAACGGCACATATAAAATGCCGTACACAAATAAATCCACCTGCTACTTCGGTGCAACAGGCGTTATCCAGTATATCAGTCCTGACAATATGCCAATGCAGTATATGGTATATGATGTAAATAACAGTCTTGTTCAAAGCGGTACTTATCCTGCTACGGGAATTCAGCTTTCAACAGTAACAGGCTTTAACGAAACAAAGCAAAGTCCTTACAGAGTTCTTGTTTGGGTTGAAGAGGATGAGGAAAGCAGTATCGTAAATACCGCAACCTATTACTACAAGGGCGATACAATTACCAAGTTTAATTATAACGATACAACAAAGCTGTTCTCTGACTATGTAAGCTCTGACTTTACATCAGTATCAAATTCAAGCGGTGCAAACAGCGGTACTCTTTCAATGTATCCGAATGCAACCGATAAAGCAATTCTTTCATACACAAATACCTACGGTGCAAAGGTTTCGTGGGATGCTACTAATGTATTTACCGCAACCAAGAAGCTCAATAATCCTGACGGTAACGGCTACTGGCTTATCGAAACAAGCACAGCAGGATTTTACAATGTCACCCTTAACCTCGACCAGTTAAGCTCAAACAAGGGACCGAGAGACTGGGGTATTGCATACAGTACAAACGGTACATCCTACACCTATGTTGAAAGCTCTAACGCAAGAGCAATCAGCAATGACGCTTCAACAGACACAGTTGAAACCTACGGTAATCTTCCCCTTCCTGCTGAATGCAGTAATCAGGAAAAGCTTTACATCAAGGTATTTATCAACGGTGGTGAAAGCGTTGACGGTACAGAGCTTGAGCTTGTTACAAAGGGTAATACGGGAATTAACGGCATTGAGCTCAGCGGTACTCCTACTGCCGCCACAGTAAATGTAACTGCTACGGTTCTTGAGTCAAAGACTGCTACGGCAGGCACAATCGGCTTTGAGGGTGCTCAGGTATATGTAAACGGTGCACTCAAAGGTACAACAGATTCAAACGGCACGGTTACATTTGAGGTTGCAAAGGGAAAGGCGTATACCATAACCGTAAAGGGAAGCTCTGTTGTTGAAAGAACTGTTTCAGTAGCAAATGCCACCGACGAGGATATCAATATTCCTGTTCTCGTATTTGACGTAAATAATGACGGCATTATTAATGCTAAGGACTACGCCGTTATTAACAAGGACAGCAAATATGACTCAAGCAAGCAATTCTTCAGTAATTTCATCAACACAAAAACTTCGGAATTTGTTTATCAGTAAATAAAAATAACAGAGAGGGAGGCAGGATATGAATAAAAAAATATTATCATTATTAATGGCTGTTATATTGGCGGTCTCCTGCCTTGCCCTTTCATTCAATGCTTACGGAAAGATACAGGAGCTTGTGCTTGACGGAGATTTTCAATATGAAATCGACGGTGAGGACGATTTGGCTTGGTTTTCATTTACTCCCGAGGCTTCAGGTACATACTCTTTTCTTTCCTACAATACCCCTGCAAGCGAAGCCTATCTTTTCATAAAGGAATATGACAGTGCTTCAAATACAAAGCAGTATGTTCAGCTTGCATATTCAAACAGCGATCCGAATTATATTGAAAACGGTCACAACAGCCGTCAGTTCTGCCTGACGTACCACCTTGAAGAAGGCGTAAAATATTATTTTGCCGCAGGCTGGTATCTTTCGGAATCACGTGTAACAGGCACAATGAAGGTAAAGCTTCGCTGTGACAGCTACGATTATTCGATAGACAGAATTGAGGCTGAATGTAACGTCGCCCTTGAGGCATTAACAGACGGCAGCTGGGAATATGACAACGACGGCAATTCATATTATTACTACAATATTTCAAAAATCGTTGCCAACACAAGAGTTACTGTTTATTACACAGACGGCACCTCCTCATCTGCAACAGGTCAGGAGTCTATCGACGGCTATAGCATAATTTATAATCATAACCAAGCCGAACAGCACTGGTATCCCGACTCTGACGCAAATTATCAAGGAAACATTCTTACAGTTAAGGTTTTGGATAAGTCCACTCAAATTAATGTAAGAATAACAACTACGGCACGGTTCAGCGTAACGGGAAGAGTTGTGGACCTATCGGGAAATCCTGTTGAAGATGCTAAGATAATCAAATCAAATTCGGTTGTTGCCGAAACCGACCGCTACGGTACATTCTCGTTTTATTCCGCTTCAGGTAAAAATGACTATATTGTCAGTGCCGAAAATGCCCTTGACAGAAAGGTTTATATAACAACCTCGTCACTTGAGAATAAAGATTACAGTCAAACGCCTATTGAAATATGCACCTGTGACTATATACCCGACGGCATAATAAACGCAAAGGATTTTGCTGTAATGAAAAAATCAGTCAGCGAGGAGGAACTTGAAAATCGGCAAGAGCAATTTTCAAATTCGCTAAATCTTACGGCTGAGGATTATCCCGAATTAAG
>CALYNW010000036.1 GCA_945224895.1 uncultured Clostridia bacterium | reverse complement strand
GGCTTGCAATGCAAGCCCCTACGATAATTTGTTGCAATAACTCCTCGATAAACCCGAATTTATTCAACAAAGCAAAAAGGTAAAAACATAGATATGAAAACTAAAATATTTACCGAAAGTGAATATGATATAAAGGAAGCAGGAAAAATAATCAAAACCGGCGGACTTGTTGCTTTTCCTACCGAAACGGTTTACGGCTTAGGTGCAGACGCACTCAATGACGAGGCTGTCAAAAAAATTTACGTTGCCAAGGGCAGACCAAGTGACAACCCTCTCATAGTCCACATATGCAGAAAAGAAGATATAATCCCCCTCGTTAAAGAGGTTACGCCAAAGGCACAGGCGCTCATTGACGCATTTTTCCCTGCACCTCTTACAATAATTTTGCCTAAAAGTGACAAGGTGGGCAATGTCGTAAGCGGTGGTCTTGACACCGTTGCAGTGCGTATGCCTGAAAATGAAACGGCACGCAGACTAATTGAGGCGGCAGGATGTCCTGTTGCGGCACCAAGTGCCAATACCTCGGGACTGCCGTCACCAACAAGGGCAAAATATGTCATTGACGATATGATGGGGAAAATCGACGGCATCATTGACGGCGGTGACTGTGAATTCGGAGTTGAATCAACAGTTATCACCCTTGCAACAGAAAAGCCTGTAATTCTCCGTCCCGGTGCAATCACCAAGGAAATGATTGAAGCTGTTATCGGCGAGGTAGAGGTTTCAAGGGCTGTCCTCGAGGGAATGAAGGATAACGAAACAGCCGCATCACCGGGTATGAAATACAAGCACTACGCCCCACGGGCAAGGGTTGTTATCGTCGACGCGGACAAGGAAACCTACGAGAAATTTGTAAATTCACGTAAAAACGCCTTTGCCCTTTGCTATGAAGGTGACGATGTAAAAATTCCTAAGGTGACATTCGGAAAGGAAAACGACGATTTGTCACAGGCAAGAGAGCTTTTCGATGCCTTAAGAGAGCTTGACGAAATGGGCGCAAAAAAGGTTTATGCAAGAATTCCTCATACAACAGGTGTGGGAATGGCTGTCTATAACCGCCTAATCAGAGCCGCCGCATTTAACATAATTGATTTGAAAAAGCCATTTACAATCGGCTTAACAGGTCAGACAGGAGCAGGCAAGGGCTACGTCTGTGATTATCTGAAATCCTTGGGCTTTAACATTATTAACTGCGACGATTGTGTTAAAGAAATTTACGAAAATAACCCTAAGCTTTTTGATGAGCTTAAGGAGAATTTCGGGCAGGATATAATTGTGAACAATGCTGTTGACAGGAAAAGGCTTAGTGAAATCGTTTTTTCAGACGATAAAAGGCTTGCGCTTCTCAATTCAATAGTTCACCCTGCGGTTATTTCTCTTTGTGAAAGCAAGGCAAAAATACCAAGCGTGCTTGATGCGCCACAGCTTTTTGAGGCAAATGCACAGGAAAAATGCTACAAGGTTATTGCCGTAACGGCTTCTTATAAAACAAGGCTTGAAAGGATTATGAGCCGTGACGGCATATCAAAGGAGCAGGCAAGGGCAAGAATGGAGTCTCAGCTTAATGAAGAATATTTCATAAAAAATTCCGACTTCGTCATAATAAATGACGGAACCGAAGATATAAAAAAGCAAATTGAAACTATATTGGAGGAAATCATATGAGCGAAAAAACAAAGGCACAGGAGCTTAAGGAGCTCCTCTTTAACAAAAAGGAAAACGGCGTTGACTTTATGAGCGATGAGGAGCTTAAGGTCTGCGACGAATTTTGCGAGGGCTACAAAAAATTTCTCTTTGAAAATAAGACCGAAAGAGAATTTGCCGCATCCACTCTTGCACTTGCAGAGGAAAAGGGCTTTAAGGAATTTGACAAATTCGGCAAGGCTCTTGAGGCAGGAGAAAGGGTTTACTATTTCAACAGAGGGAAATCAATTATTCTTTGCGTAAAGGGTAAAAGACCTATCTGCGACGGTGTCAGAATCAGTGCCGCACATATTGACTCACCAAGGCTTGACCTTAAGCAATGCCCTGTTTATGAGGACGGCAATTTGGGATTTTTCAAAACCCACTATTACGGCGGTATCAAGAAATATCAGTGGACTGCCATTCCCCTTTCTCTTCACGGCAGAATTTGCAAAAATGACGGCACATATGTTGATATTAAAATCGGCGAAGCCCCGGGCGAGCCTAAGTTCTGCATAACAGACATTCTCCCTCATTTGGGAGGAGAGCAGATGGCGAGAAAGGCAAATGAAATTGTCAAGGGCGAAGAGCTTAACGTTGTTATCGGCTCAAGACCTTTCAGGGATGATGAGGAAAGCGAAAAAATCAAGCTCAATCTTTTAAACATTATCTACGAAAAGTACGGCGTTGTTGAGAGAGATTTTCTTTCAGCGGAATTAGAGCTTGTTCCTGCATTTACAGTTGACGATATCGGCTTTGACAGAAGCCTTATCGGTGGCTACGGTCACGACGACCGTGTTTGCTCCTATCCTGCCATGCAGGCAATTTTCGATATAACCGAGGCTCCCGAATATACGGCAATTACCGTTCTTACCGACAAGGAGGAAACAGGCTCCGACGGTAACACCGGACTTAACTCAAGCTATCTTAAATACTTTATCGAGGACCTTGCAAGACTTGAGGGATATGAGGGCAGAGATGTGCTTTCAAATTCAAAGTGCCTTTCTGCCGACGTAAATGCGGCATTTGACCCAACCTGGTCAACTCAGTTTGAAAGGAACAACGCCTCCTTTATCAACAACGGCGTATGCGTTACAAAGTTCACAGGTGCAAGAGGTAAAAGCGGTACAAGTGACGCTTCCGCAGAGTATGTAAGCTTTGTCAGAAATCTTCTTGAATCAAACGGTGTTTTGTGGCAGAGCGGAGAGCTTGGCAAGGTTGACGGCGGCGGCGGCGGAACAGTCGCAATGTATATCGCAAATTTGAATGTTGACGTTATTGATGTGGGTGTTCCCGTTCTTTCAATGCACTCACCATACGAAATCGTAAGCAAAATTGACACCTATATGGCATATAAGGCATTTTTAACATTCTTCACAAAGTAATATTATTGTAGAAAAAAACCGTAGGTGCGACCATTGGTCGCCCGCTTATAACGGGCTTGCAATGCAAGCCCCTACGAAAGCTTGTTCCCTCGGCACAGTACGCAACGTGTGCGTGCCGACGTAGCAGAGGGGATTATCAAGGGGAATGGGCATCTTTGATGCTTCCCCTTGATTTGCTTTCTTTGTTTCGTTTCTTTCGCAACTCGAAAGAAATGAAAAACCCCGCGTTAGCGGAAACATAATATATCTGCTTTGCAGATGTACTATACAAACCCGAATTTAAACAACTGTTGTAAAAAGCGACTATGGGTGATATAATAATTTAGACTAAAACGACAAGGTGATACTATGGCACTTAAATTAGGCGACACGGTAATAATGAAAAAGCCCCATCCCTGCGGTTCAAAGGAATTTGAAATTACAAGGCTGGGCGTTGACTACAAGCTGAAATGCCTTGGCTGCGGCAGAGAGGTTATGATACCGAGAATAAAGGCTGAAAAAAATATCAAAGCCGTTAAGCCCCGTGATGATGAGCAGTAGCGTTTTTCCTTCCGATAAACACTACAAATATTAAGCGAGGATAAAATTATGATAGAAAAATTAAACGAGGTTGAAAAAAGATATATAGAGGTCAACGACCTTGTATGCAATCCCGAAATCGTATCAGATCAGGAGAAGTACACAAAGCTTATGCGAGAAATAAAGCATCTTACTCCTGTTGTGGAAAAATTCAGAGAATACAAAAAGGCGGAGGCTACCTTTAACGAGTCAAAGGAAATGCTTGACGAGGGTGGATTAGATGCCGATTTTGCTCAAATGCTCAGAGAAGAATTCGAGCAGAGCAAGGCTGATATGGAAAAGATTAATGAAGAGCTTAAGGTTCTTCTTCTGCCCAGAGACCCTAATGATGACAAGAACGTTATTATCGAAATCAGAGGCGGTGCAGGCGGAGAGGAAAGCGCCCTTTTTGCAGGTGTGCTTTTCAGAATGTACTCAATGTATGCCGAATCTAAGGGCTTTAAAACAGAGGTTCTAAATGCCAATGAAACAGGGCTTGGAGGCTACAAGGAGATCAGCTTTTCAGTTGAGGGCGACGGTGCTTATTCAAGATTTAAGTTTGAATCCGGTGTTCACAGAGTTCAACGTGTACCCGAAACAGAAAGTCAGGGCAGAATTCACACATCAACAACTACCGTTGCCGTGCTTCCCGAGGCTGAGGAGGTTGATTTTGAAATTAATCCAAAGGATTTGCAGATAGACACCTTCAGAAGCTCCGGTGCAGGCGGTCAGCATATCAATAAAACATCATCAGCAATCAGAATTACACACCTGCCCACAGGCACGGTTGTTGAATGTCAGGACGAAAGAAGCCAGCATAAGAATAAGGAAAAGGCTCTTAAGGTTTTGCGTTCACGTCTTTATGACGCAGAAAAGGCAAAGCATGACGCTGAGATTGCAGGAGAGAGAAAATCTCAGGTAGGCACAGGCGACAGAAGTGAAAGAATCAGAACCTACAACTACCCGCAGGGCAGAGTTACAGACCACAGAATAGGGCTTACCATTTACAAGCTTGAGCAATTCCTAAACGGCGACCTTGACGAAATGATTGACGCTCTTATCACCGCCGACACGGCAGAAAAGCTCAAAGCACAGAGCGAAGAGTAATACAAGCTTCCCTTGTTAAAGGGAGGCTAAATGAGTAAAAGGCATAAAAATAATTATGAAAACTAAAATATTTACCGAAAGTGAATATGATATAAAGGAAGCAGGAAAAATAATCAAAACCGGCGGACTTGTTGCTTTTCCTACCGAAACGGTTTACGGCTTAGGTGCAGACGCACTCAATGACGAGGCTGTCAAAAAAATTTACGTTGCCAAGGGCAGACCAAGTGACAACCCTCTCATAGTCCACATATGCAGAAAAGAAGATATAATCCCCCTCGTTAAAGAGGTTACGCCAAAGGCACAGGCGCTCATTGACGCATTTTTCCCTGCACCTCTTACAATAATTTTGCCTAAAAGTGACAAGGTGGGCAATGTCGTAAGCGGTGGTCTTGACACCGTTGCAGTGCGTATGCCTGAAAATGAAACGGCACGCAGACTAATTGAGGCGGCAGGATGTCCTGTTGCGGCACCAAGTGCCAATACCTCGGGACTGCCGTCACCAACAAGGGCAAAATATGTCATTGACGATATGATGGGGAAAATCGACGGCATCATTGACGGCGGTGACTGTGAATTCGGAGTTGAATCAACAGTTATCACCCTTGCAACAGAAAAGCCTGTAATTCTCCGTCCCGGTGCAATCACCAAGGAAATGATTGAAGCTGTTATCGGCGAGGTAGAGGTTTCAAGGGCTGTCCTCGAGGGAATGAAGGATAACGAAACAGCCGCATCACCGGGTATGAAATACAAGCACTACGCCCCACGGGCAAGGGTTGTTATCGTCGACGCGGACAAGGAAACCTACGAGAAATTTGTAAATTCACGTAAAAACGCCTTTGCCCTTTGCTATGAAGGTGACGATGTAAAAATTCCTAAGGTGACATTCGGAAAGGAAAACGACGATTTGTCACAGGCAAGAGAGCTTTTCGATGCCTTAAGAGAGCTTGACGAAATGGGCGCAAAAAAGGTTTATGCAAGAATTCCTCATACAACAGGTGTGGGAATGGCTGTCTATAACCGCCTAATCAGAGCCGCCGCATTTAACATAATTGATTTGAAAAAGCCATTTACAATCGGCTTAACAGGTCAGACAGGAGCAGGCAAGGGCTACGTCTGTGATTATCTGAAATCCTTGGGCTTTAACATTATTAACTGCGACGATTGTGTTAAAGAAATTTACGAAAATAACCCTAAGCTTTTTGATGAGCTTAAGGAGAATTTCGGGCAGGATATAATTGTGAACAATGCTGTTGACAGGAAAAGGCTTAGTGAAATCGTTTTTTCAGACGATAAAAGGCTTGCGCTTCTCAATTCAATAGTTCACCCTGCGGTTATTTCTCTTTGTGAAAGCAAGGCAAAAATACCAAGCGTGCTTGATGCGCCACAGCTTTTTGAGGCAAATGCACAGGAAAAATGCTACAAGGTTATTGCCGTAACGGCTTCTTATAAAACAAGGCTTGAAAGGATTATGAGCCGTGACGGCATATCAAAGGAGCAGGCAAGGGCAAGAATGGAGTCTCAGCTTAATGAAGAATATTTCATAAAAAATTCCGACTTCGTCATAATAAATGACGGAACCGAAGATATAAAAAAGCAAATTGAAACTATATTGGAGGAAATCATATGAGCGAAAAAACAAAGGCACAGGAGCTTAAGGAGCTCCTCTTTAACAAAAAGGAAAACGGCGTTGACTTTATGAGCGATGAGGAGCTTAAGGTCTGCGACGAATTTTGCGAGGGCTACAAAAAATTTCTCTTTGAAAATAAGACCGAAAGAGAATTTGCCGCATCCACTCTTGCACTTGCAGAGGAAAAGGGCTTTAAGGAATTTGACAAATTCGGCAAGGCTCTTGAGGCAGGAGAAAGGGTTTACTATTTCAACAGAGGGAAATCAATTATTCTTTGCGTAAAGGGTAAAAGACCTATCTGCGACGGTGTCAGAATCAGTGCCGCACATATTGACTCACCAAGGCTTGACCTTAAGCAATGCCCTGTTTATGAGGACGGCAATTTGGGATTTTTCAAAACCCACTATTACGGCGGTATCAAGAAATATCAGTGGACTGCCATTCCCCTTTCTCTTCACGGCAGAATTTGCAAAAATGACGGCACATATGTTGATATTAAAATCGGCGAAGCCCCGGGCGAGCCTAAGTTCTGCATAACAGACATTCTCCCTCATTTGGGAGGAGAGCAGATGGCGAGAAAGGCAAATGAAATTGTCAAGGGCGAAGAGCTTAACGTTGTTATCGGCTCAAGACCTTTCAGGGATGATGAGGAAAGCGAAAAAATCAAGCTCAATCTTTTAAACATTATCTACGAAAAGTACGGCGTTGTTGAGAGAGATTTTCTTTCAGCGGAATTAGAGCTTGTTCCTGCATTTACAGTTGACGATATCGGCTTTGACAGAAGCCTTATCGGTGGCTACGGTCACGACGACCGTGTTTGCTCCTATCCTGCCATGCAGGCAATTTTCGATATAACCGAGGCTCCCGAATATACGGCAATTACCGTTCTTACCGACAAGGAGGAAACAGGCTCCGACGGTAACACCGGACTTAACTCAAGCTATCTTAAATACTTTATCGAGGACCTTGCAAGACTTGAGGGATATGAGGGCAGAGATGTGCTTTCAAATTCAAAGTGCCTTTCTGCCGACGTAAATGCGGCATTTGACCCAACCTGGTCAACTCAGTTTGAAAGGAACAACGCCTCCTTTATCAACAACGGCGTATGCGTTACAAAGTTCACAGGTGCAAGAGGTAAAAGCGGTACAAGTGACGCTTCCGCAGAGTATGTAAGCTTTGTCAGAAATCTTCTTGAATCAAACGGTGTTTTGTGGCAGAGCGGAGAGCTTGGCAAGGTTGACGGCGGCGGCGGCGGAACAGTCGCAATGTATATCGCAAATTTGAATGTTGACGTTATTGATGTGGGTGTTCCCGTTCTTTCAATGCACTCACCATACGAAATCGTAAGCAAAATTGACACCTATATGGCATATAAGGCATTTTTAACATTCTTCACAAAGTAATATTATTGTAGAAAAAAACCGTAGGTGCGACCATTGGTCGCCCGCTTATAACGGGCTTGCAATGCAAGCCCCTACGAAAGCTTGTTCCCTCGGCACAGTACGCAAC
>CALYNW010000035.1 GCA_945224895.1 uncultured Clostridia bacterium | reverse complement strand
TGTACCTTTCTTTTCTGAGATTATTTCAGGATTTAAAGTTTTAAATATATATCAAAGCTCCGAAAGCTAATATTAATCAGCTGAGGAGCTGTTTCTTTCAACCTTATATGTAGAGGAAGAGCCAATAGTCTTCTGCATATGATTATCGGCATTTCCGAGCACCGGAGTAAGCACCCTCATAGTACCGGTGACCGTAATTGTAACGTCGCCCTTACTGCGGTCGTTAACATTAAAGCCCAAACCCGTTTCGGGAGCACTGTCATAGGAATAGCTGATTTTAACCTTTACGTCCTTGACGGAATCAGGCAGGGTTTGGTCAACAGATTTTAAAATGTCAATTTCCTGCTGAGTATACGGTATTTCATCAGGGTCCATACCTGCTGTATTAAAATAAGGACTGACGCTTTCAAGCTCAAAAACCTCGTCAACAACAGGCTCACCGCTTGACTCGTCATAGCAGCATTCCTGATACTCAACACAGGCAATTCTGGCTCCGTTTCTTGCTGAATTTTCAACAGAAATATAGTTATAAAACAGCCAACCGAAGTCCATTATCATAAACAGAATAAGCAGAAAAACAGGCAGAACAAGTACAAATTCAAGCATTGCCTGACCGCTTTCCTTCTTATTTCTTTTTTTAATTTTCATAGAGATTTTCACCCCATATCCCTGTTTAAAAATATAAGGGCAGGATTCCCTGCCCTTATAATCATTTAATTGAATTAATCTAATGCATCAACGCTGGACATTTCATTTGAAACTTCTGTACTCTTGTTCTTAAGAATTGTACGTACAGCCATGATTGCAACGATAGCTACAACTGCAACAAGTGCGATGATAAGTACATACTCAAGCATGCCCTGTCCATCTTCGTCCTTGATAAATCTAATCATAATCTTTTCCTCCTGTTTAGAATAAAAATAATTTATTTGTTAATTAGAATATGCCAACCTCCGACACCAGAGAATCAACCAGAGGGAAACACATTGAAATTACCGTGCCTGCCGATAGGAGCGGTCCCATCGGTACCATAGTTTTCATATCGCCCTTTTTAGATACCTTAAGAACGATATAAAAGACTAATGCTAAAAGTCCCATAATAACCATCGCTTGGAAATATCCTCCAAGATAAATGCAAAGACCGATTACTCCGCTGTACTTTATGTCCCCCGCACCTACGGGAATCTTCAATAAGCTTGGTACGGTACATGCAAAAAGTCCAACAAACGCCCCGATAAAAGACGTTATAAGCAACTGAGTGCTATGCTGAGTTATTGAGACATATGCCACATAAGCGACCTGTGTTAAAATCATTGCCAAAAGCAATGGGTTAGGAATCTTTCTGATTAAGGAGTCCACAACAGCTATACTCAAAATAGGAATCAAAAGAACCATATTTCTGACTATCACTGCCGTATTCTCACCTGTGAGCATCACTCCCACCGCAGAAAGAACTCCTGCAACAATCAAAGAAGCAATCAAAAGTTTATTCTTAAGAGGTAACGTATCACCGGGATCATCACTTCTCGATAAGATTAGCTTCTTCGATAACGGAATTGTTACAAGTCCTAACAGGACTCCAAACAAAGCTCCAATTAAAATCTTAACTAAAACAACTGACATATTAACTTATCCATTTGGTTTGTTAAGCGAAGCACTTAACTTTTGATTACATTTGAATTTTAGCACATTTATACAAAATTTTCAATATCATTTCGTTTTTTTGTATATTTGCACTAATTGATTGACTTTTTTTTAACAGTTTGCACAATACTTATTCATAATTTAACATTTGTCAACAAAGTTAAAGTACACATCATAAATTGTTGTACTTTAATAGATTTTTATACAGTTGTATAATATTCGTCAATTTTGTACTTTTCACTGTTATAAACAGAAAGATTATCCGTCAAATTTTTATCAGCGTTTTCTTTTTTCTTGGCATTTATATACTTAATTTTCTTTTTATTAGAATTAGCGTCATAGTACATATATTTGCCGTTTTGTGATTTTGCACAGGCAAACTGATGAATAATTTTCTCGCCGTCAAAAACATCGTAAAATTTAATTTCACCGTCTGCGTCATAATAGAGGGCAAATTCTGCCATATATCCGTCATAGCCTGTACCGCTTTTGAAATTCTTTGACAGAACCGAATTCAGCGTATCTACAGCCCTAAAGCCGTCTGATTTTTGTGCAAAGGTAACAGAATAGTCCTTAACCGAACTGATATCAGAGGCTCTCATTTCCATACATTTTTCATGGTTGGTATATATTCCCTGATTTTCAAGGGCAAGCATCCAGCCCAGCCAACCGTAATCCGCCGTGTATCTTTCCACAGAAAGAACATTTCCGCTTTCCTTAAGATTATCTCCAACCGCCTTTGCGTAATCGGAAAATGCCTCGCAATACATATTTTCTCTCTTGCCTCTTTCACCAAAGAAGGGAAGTGAAGAAGTCTTTGCAAAGCAGATATCCAAAAGTCCTCTGAAGGAGCAGACAGTATCCGCTTTTTCTTCAGCACTGTACTCATACACATCACAGCAGACAAAATCAACGTTGCTAAGCTCCAGCCTTTGTGCAAGCTTTTTTGCATTTTCAACTGCCGACTCATTAATGTCAACGCCTGTAATTTTACATTCAGGATACATTTGGGCAATAAAGCAGGTGACAATACCGCAGTCACAGCCCATATCAATAACTCTTCCCGAAAATAATTGGGGATTGTCAATAATCAAATTTCCAAGATGCCTGAAAAGTCCGCCGTCAAAAGCCGCAGAAATATAAATTGAAGCCTCTAAGCTTTCATTTTTCATTTTATAAAACACTGCATTGCCTGATGAATGTCCCGTACCTCTCGCATTAAGCTCGGTTGCAACCCTTGTTGCGTAATTCTTATCGGTTCGGTAAGCAAGACCTGCTATGAATTCATTAGAATTTTTTATGTACTTAAGACCTACTTTTTGCATATAGGTCTCTACCTGCTCATATACCTTCATAAAAATCTCCTTAATTCAGCAAATTTTACAGCCCTTGCTTACAGGCATTGTAACCGCTATATCCTTTGCAAGATCCTTTAACTCGTTTGCCGCCTTATTTGCCTTCTCCTTATCGTCAAATATTCCGAAAACAGTCGGTCCGCTACCGCTCATACAAACTCCCAAGGCTCCGTTATTTCTCATAATTTCCTTGATTTCAACCTTGTTGGGCACCTCAATAAACTGTTCAAATACATTTTCCATTTTTGAGCATATTTCATTCAAATCTCTGCTCTGCATTGCATAAAGCATACCTAATTTATCGGGAGTATGAGTTTTTCCGAAATTATCAAACTGACTGTAGGCAGAGCCTGTATTAACACCGTAATCGGGCTTTGCTATAAGTATATGGCATTTTCTCAATGGCTTAACCTTGTTAAGAACATCTCCTATACCCTGAGCAAGCAGAGTTCCGCCCTTTATACAAAACGGAACATCGGCACCGATTTTTACCCCGATTTTGCAAAGCTCATCATCACTCAGTCCTGCACTCAAAAGCTGATTGAGTGCAACAAGGACTCCTGCACCGTCGGCGCTTCCTCCTGCAAGTCCGGCTGCGTGGGGTATTCTTTTGATTATATCAATATTAATTCCCTTATTCTTAATCTTAGTAGCATCAAAAAAAGCCGCCGCCGCTTTATAGGCAATATTTTTTTCATCAAGAGGAATATCGTCTATATTACAGGTAATGGTTATTTTTTTTGTTTTTGTTTCCGTAACAGTAATTGTATCGTACAGACCTATACTCTGCATAATCATAAACAAATCGTGGTAGCCGTCTGTTCTCTTACAGATTATATCAAGCATTAAATTTATTTTTGCGTAGGCATTTACTTTAATTTCCATTATTTTCTCCAAGCTCTTTGACAAATTCTCCTATTCTTCTGACTGCCTCCTTAATGTTTTCAATAGAATAGCAGTAAGAAACTCTTATAAATCCTTCTCCGCATTCTCCGAAGGCATTACCGGGAACAACTGCAACATGCTTGCTCATAATCAGCCTTTCGCAGAATTCCTCGGAGGAAAGCCCTGTTGACTTTATACAGGGAAAAGCATAAAAGGCACCCTCAGGCTCAAAGCAGTCAAGCCCTATTTCCCTGAATGCGTTTACGGTATATCTTCTTCTCATATCGTATTCGGACTTCATTTTACTGATGTCATCGTCGCCGTTTCTCAAAGCCTCTATTGCCGCATACTGCGATGTGGTAGGCGCCGACATAATTGCAAATTGATGAAGCTTCGTCATCTGCTTAATTATAGGAGCAGGTCCCAGAGCATATCCAAGCCTCCAGCCTGTCATTGAATAGGTTTTGGAAAATCCGTTTATTACAACGGTTCTCTCCTTCATTCCGTTTACCGAGGCAATGCTCATATGCTCCTGAGAGCCAAAGGTCAGCTCACTGTAAATTTCGTCTGACAGCACAAGCAAATCCTTTTCAATAACAACCCTTGCAACCGCCTCCAAATCCTCCTTACGCATAACTGCGCCTGTAGGATTATTGGGATAAGGCAAAATAAGAAGCTTTGTTTTATCGGTTACGGCATTTTCCAAATCGTCTGCCCTTAACCTAAAATTATTTTCTCTCTTAGTAACAACAGGAACTGCCTTTCCTCCGCAGATTTCTACTATTGGCTTATAGCAAACGAATGACGGTTCAACTATCAGCACCTCATCATCGGGATTTACAAGGCATCGAATACACATATCAATAGCCTCAGAGCCACCCACAGTCACAAGCACTTCAGCTTCGGGATTATATTTTATTAAATGATGTCTTGTATAAAAGGAAGAAATTTCTTCACGAAGCTCTGAAAGACCTGAATTTGCGGTATAACGTGTTGAGCCGTTTTCAAGGCTGTCGATACCCACCTGACGAATATGCCAAGGAGTAAGAAAATCAGGCTCTCCCACACCGAGAGAAATCACATCCTCCATCTCCTCGGCAATGGAAAAAAACTTTCTTATTCCGCTGGGCTTAACGTCTAAAATCGCAGGGTTTAAATAATTATCATAATTCATCAGAGTGAAATTGTCCCCCTGTCATCCTTTTTCTTTTCGGTAAAGAACACGCCCTGCTCCTTATACTTTTTCAGAATAAAATGAGTTGCCGTCGAAACAACACCGTCAAGAGGAGAAAGCCTGTTTGCAACAAACATTGCCACCTCCTGAAAGGACTTATCTGACACCAAGCAGCAAAGGTCAAAGCCACCGCTCATAAGATAAACGCTTTCAACCTCTTCAAGCTGTGCAATTTTATTAGCAATCTCGTCAAAGCCGTGACCGAATTTCGGCTGAACCTTAATTTCTATAAGTGCCGTAACCGTTTCGGCATAGGCCTTGTTTTTATCAATAATTGCCCTGTAACCCTTTATAATTCCCGTCTGCTCGTAAAGACGTATTTTTTCTTCAACATCCTCCTCGGAAATACCAAGCATAACGGCAATTTCCTTATTGCTGAGTCTTGGATTCTTTTCAAGTAAAACTAATAGCTTATCCATTTTGTGTAACCCTTTCTAATTATTCTAAAGGAAGAAGAATCGGCTGACGCTTTTCAAATATAACAACACTGTCAAATCCACATTCCCTTGCTATATCATATCCCGTTTCTATGCCCTGACAGATTTTTTCGGCATAGTGGGAATCTGAGCCTACCGTGATATATTTTCCCCCAAGCTCCTTAAATCTCTTTACAAATGAAATATTCGGCAAGGTATCCCTCATATCCATAAAAAGTCCCGATGTGTTAATTTCAAGGGCTTTATCCTTTTCGGCAAGAAGGGAAAATATCTCGTCAATTTTGCCTGAAAATCTTGTCATATCAACATTTATTTTTTCTCTTGCTACGATATATCTCAAAGGATATGTAAGATGTGCAAGAGAGTCAAATGCACCCCACTGACAAAGCTCAAGAAGTCCGTCAAAATATTTGCCCAGAAGCTCATATATATCATATTGTGAGTAGTCAAGAAAATAGAAATCCTCCATATTTTCAAGATTATGAAGGGAGCCTAAGACAAAATCATAATCATATGAGGAAAGCAGTCTTTCCGTTTCCTCACGTCTGTAAATTCCCTGACCTATTTCAATTCCCTTGAGAATTTTTATTTTGCTTCCTAATTTTTCCCTGCACTCGTTTATATCCCTTAGCTGTGCAGGACATAGCACATCTATATTCATATCCGCTCCGTCGATATCGCAATGGTCTGTAATTGCAATAGCCCTTGCTCCTTTTCTGACTGCGCTTTCGCACAAGGCAAGGCAGGAGTCATTTCCGTCAAAGCTGTGAATACTGTGAGTGTGCATATCCGCAATGTTATTATATCCCAACTCCTAATTCTCCTTAGATATATAATATAATTGTATTACTATTCAGATATTCTAACACATATTTAAAAAAATTAAAATATATTTCTGTACTTTGTTGAAAAAAGTTTATCACTCTGTTATAATTATTGCAAATATTTGGAGGTAAATACATATGAGAGCAGTTATTACGGTTGTGGGAAAGGACACAGTCGGCATCTTAGCTAAGGTTTCAGGCATTTGCGCCGAAAACAAAATCAACATCACTGAGGTTACTCAGTCTGTACTTGAGGATATGTTTTGTATGATTATGCTTGCGGACATTTCTCAAAGCACTGTTGAATTTACAAAATTTGCCGATGATCTCGCAGAGTACGGCGAAGAAAACGGTCTGTCAATCCACGCAATGCACGAAGATATCTTCAATTCCATGCACAAAATTTAGGAGGAACAATCCTTGATTAATACTAATGATATACTTGAAACAATCAGAATGATTCAGGATGAATGCCTTGATATCAGAACAATCACTATGGGCATTTCTCTGACTGACTGTGCCGATTCCGACATTGACCGTTCCTGTCAGAAGGTTTACGATAAAATCTGCAAAAAGGCTGAAAGACTTGTCTCCACAGGAGAGCAGATTGAAAAGGAATACGGCATACCCATTATAAACAAAAGAGTAAGCATTACGCCTGTTGCTATTCTTGCAGGTGCAAGCGGTGGAGATCCTGTTAAATATGCCCTTGCTCTTGAAAGGGCGGCTAAAACAATAGGCGTAAATTTCATAGGCGGATACAGTGCACTTGTACAAAAGGGCTTTGCCGCAGGTGATTTGGAGCTTATTAACTCTATTCCACGTGCTTTAGCCGAAACAGACCATCTTTGTGCCTCGGTGAATATCGGCTCCACTAAGGCCGGTATAAACCTTGACGCAGTTAAGATTATGGGACAGAAGGTTATTGAAGCCGCTGAGCTTACTAAGGATAAGGAATGTATGGGCGCAGGCAAGCTTGTAATTCTCTGCAATGCTCCCGAGGATAATCCGTTTATGGCAGGCGCCTTTCACGGTGTTTCCGAGCCTGACTGCGTTATTAATGTAGGTGTATCGGGACCCGGTGTTGTCAGAAGCGCAGTATCAAAGCACCCCGAATATTCCATTAACGAAATTGCCGAGCTTATCAAAAAGACAGCATTTAAGATTACAAGAATGGGACAGCTTGTAGGTACACAGGCATCTGAAAGATTAGGTGTTCCCTTCGGTATCGTTGACCTTTCACTTGCTCCTACTCCTGCTGTCGGCGACTCGGTTGCACATATTTTAGAGGAAATCGGTCTTGAGCAATGCGGTGCCGCAGGTACAACTGCCTGTCTTGCTATGCTTAATGACGCAGTTAAAAAGGGCGGTGTTATGGCATCGTCAAGCATCGGCGGTCTGTCAGGTGCATTTATTCCCGTTTCAGAGGACGCAGGTATGATTGACGCCGCAAGAAGCGGAGCCTTGTCCATTGAAAAGCTTGAGGCAATGACTGCCGTTTGCTCCGTAGGTCTTGATATGATTGTTATTCCCGGTGACACTCCTGCCGAGGTTATCAGCGGAATTATTGCTGATGAGGCGGCAATCGGTATGGTAAACTGCAAGACTACTGCTGTCAGAGTTATTCCTGCCATCGGTAAAAAAGCA
>CALYNW010000034.1 GCA_945224895.1 uncultured Clostridia bacterium | reverse complement strand
CACGCGTAAGATCGTCGGCAGCGTCAGATGTGTATAAGAGACAGGGCTGATGATGATAACTACAAGCCTGGCAGCCTAACCTTTAACGCAAAGGGCTTTACTGAAGACAGTAATATGCGACACGTTATTCTTCAGGGCAGTGGTTATTCTCTTCCCATAGAGCTTCTTCCCGAAAAGCATATAGCAGGAGGAATACCCTTTGAGTTTACTCAAAAGGCAGATGATTTGTATGACGTTCTTGTTTCAAGAGGACAGACTGTAAAATTTGATGATGATATCAAGGCTGTTTATATTCTTGCGGCAACGGTAAACGAGGAAAAAACAACTGAAACCTTTATCACCGGCAACAAGAAAAACAAGCTGAATATTTTTCCTATGGCATACCCTATCTGCAAATGGGATATGTACGGTATGAATCAAAAGGCTGATGTAAACCACAAGGTAAATTACGGATTTGAATTTACTCACACTCATCATCCCGAGGGAAACACAACAAGCAAAGCTTTATTTAATGTTTATAAAATTTCTCTCGGCAAGGCTCACGAAATAGAGCTTCCCGAGGATAACAAGCTGATTATACTTGCAATGACTGCGTCAAAATCCGACAGAGATGCAGTAATAAGGAACCCATTTATAGATTTGGCATCATCAAGCTATGAGTTCGGTGAAATTCCGCCTATTGAAAGGATAATTGAAAAAGGCGAAGCAGTCACAATCAGAGCGGGTAAAATTCAAGACCAGATGAAGTCGGGTAAAGGAAAAGGCTTTAAACGTGACAACATTATTACAAACATTATTCGTTCATATACAAAAAGTGAATGGTAAATGACAAAATATACAACGGCTCCGTATACAATAAATGTATACGGAGCTGCTTTTTTATGTAAAGTCAGAATACTTTTCAGATTTCAAAATGTTAAAATCACTGCGGAAAACTATGTTGAAAATGTTGAAAACTCAAATTTTATAATTTATTTATTGTTGAAAACTCTGTGGAAATTGTTAAAAATGTAAAGTCTTTAACTTGCATTTAACATATTTTTCCTAATACAAGCCTTTTGTCTGATAACTTATACAATTTGATAAAATATTAAAAAAGTGTATAAAAAAACATTCCCCGATGAAAAATCAGGGAATGTTTTTCTTAATATTTATTTCTTAAAGAAATTAACGATATCCGAAAAAGCATCATCATCATTATCTGTGAAGCTTGAGGGTGCAGCAGTTGAAGCAGTAGGAGCTGCGATTGGCTGCGGAGGAGCAACCTCATTATTAGCTGTAACTGACTTAATAGGAGCACCGGGACCGTTATCACCAAAGCGAGTAGCGATAACTGTAATAATCATTTCGTCCTCAAGCTCTTCATCAAATGTAGCACCCCAAATGATTTCACAATCAGGATGAACAGCCGCACTTACGATTGAAGAAGCGGCATCAATCTCTTCAAGACCGATATCGGTTGATGCTGTGATGTTGATAAGAATACCGTGAGCACCGTCAATAGATGTGTTAAGAAGCGGAGAAGAGATAGCCTGACGAGCAGCAACCTCTGCCTTATCCTTGCCCTTAGCTCTGCCTACACCCATATGAGCATAGCCTGAATCCTTCATAATCTCTGTAACGTCGGCAAAGTCACAGTTTACAAGACCCGTAGCATTTACGAGGTCGGAAACTGACTGAACGCCCTGACGAAGTACATCGTTAGCTATTTCAAATGCATTAAGGAGAGTAATCTTTTCATCAGTAACAAATTTAAGGTTTTCGTTAGGAATAACCATAATTGAATCAACATACTGAGCAAGCTCCTTAATACCGTCCTGAGCCTGCTTCATTCTTCTGCTACCCTCAAATGCAAAAGGAGTAGTAACTACGGCAACAGTAAGAATACCAAGGTCCTTGGCAATTTTAGCAACTACCGGAGCGGCACCTGTACCTGTTCCGCCACCCATACCTGCGGTAATAAACACCATTTCTGAACCTGTAAGAATATCAGTAAGAGCCTCACGGCTTTCCTCAGCAGCCTTTGTACCAACCTCAGGCTTTGCACCTGCGCCACGGCCCTTTGTTGCCTTTTCACCGATAAGTATTTTATGTGTGGCTGTTGATTTTGCAAGAGCCGGCTTATCTGAGTTTACGGCTACAAACTCAACATCCTGAATATTACAATGTACCATACGGTTAACGGCATTTCCGCCGCCTCCGCCTACACCTACAACTTTAATCTGTACTACCTTTGAATCGTCAGTATCTATTTCATAACGTCCCATATTTTAATTCTCCTTGCATAATATTCTAAATTAGTCCCTTAGACTTGGTTACATATCATATTGTAACAATGTTGTAATCATTTTGCAATACTTTTTTTGAATTATTCTCAAAGTTATTGACAATGTTTTTCAAATATTTTCGGTATTTCTTTGTAACTATTGCACAAATTCCAAAATTACTCACAATTTTTGTAAAGTAATTTGCTTTACGCATTTTCCTCTGTAAAGTATACTGACTTGTCATCTGATATAGTCATTGTACCCTTTACATTAGGGCTGGATTCATTTAGCTGTTCACAAGCCGCCAAGCCTCTGTATATCTTTGCTTCAAGGTCATCACAGTTACCAAGCTTAAATTTTATTCTGCCGTCATATATAACATAGTTATCACTTATATTGTTACTGTAAATAGACGTAATTTCTGTGAAATTGTTATCCTTAACAACCCTTGCAAGCTGTTCTATGCAATCACCTGTATCAGCATTTTTAAACTCTATTTTAAAGCCTGCAACTGATTTTTTAATTTCTGCTTTGCTGATTTTAATACCCTTTGATTTTTGAGCACCGAGCTCAAGAACCTTAAAGTTATCATCAAGATAAATAAATGTTTTATCCTTATTCTTAATGGAATAAGAAACCCTTGCCTCTGTTATATTTATTTCAATTTTATCGGGAAGCTTTCTTTTAATTTCGGCATTATAGATATACGGCAGGCTTTCCTCCAGCCTTTGCTGTGCTGACTTAGTATCAGACAAAAAGAGATTTTCGCCCACATCTATTGTACACTGTGAAAGTATTTCTTCCTTTGTATAAATCTTATTTGAATTAACGGTAATATTATTTATATGAAAGAAAACAGTAAGCGAAAGCACTACACCTAAGCCTATTACAAATACTATTACGGCAGTCCAAATTAAAAGCTTTCTGATTGTATTTCTTTTTTTACGCTTTTTAGTTTCCTTTGCTCTTCGCTCTGATTTTGTAAGCTGTTGTTTATTTTTAGGCGAAGCATAGCCTTTTTGGATTTCTCTGGACCTTTGGGAGTCTCTGTATATTTTAGGTGGTTCAAGTCCCAAATCATCAAGACTTTTGCTATAATATTCTGTATTTTTACTGTTATTATTTCGAGTCCTTTGTGATGATTTTTTTGTAGTTTTTTTCTTCTTCATTATTAATCCTCTTTATGTCTGCACCTAAATTTGAAAAATTTTCTTCAAGCCTTTCGTATCCTCTGTCAATATGATGAATATAATTAATCGTAGATGCTCCCTCTGCACCCAATGCGGCAACTACAAGAGCGGCACCGCCTCTTAAATCGGTTGCGTTGACATTTGCGCCGTGAAGATGCTTTACTCCGTTTATAACTGCAATCTTGTCATTCACCTGTATGTCTGCACCGAAACGGTTAAGCTCGCTTACATATCTGAAACGGTTTTCAAAAATATTCTCCTGCAAAAGAGATGTTCCTCTTGCAGTTGTCAATGCGGCAACAACCGGTGAATGGGAATCTGTTGGAAATCCCGGAAACGGCATCGTCTTAATCATACGAACCCGTCCAAGTCTTTTAGGAGCCTGAATTTTAAGACTGTTACCCTGAAGATAAATCTTACATCCCATTTCCGTAAATACGGGAAATACAGGTGCTAAATGAGTCGGCTTTATATCGTCAATTATAATTTCGGATCCTGTAATTGCGGCGGCACTCATATATGTTGAGGCAAGTATTCTGTCGGGAATAATTCTGTGCTCACAGGGATGCAGTCTTTCAACACCATCTATTTCAATGGTTGTTTCCCCTGCTCCGTAAATTCTTGCTCCGCAGTTGTTGAGAAAATCTGCAAGGTCGCATATCTCAGGCTCTCTTGCAGGATTAATTATTGTCGTTGTGCCCTTCGATATTGCCGAGGCAATAATTATATTTTCCGTTGCACCAACGCTTGGAAAAGGCAAAATAATCTTTGCGCCTCTTATTTCCGAGGCGGTACAAGCTATTGAGGAGCCGTTTTCACAAAAGGAGGCACCAAGAGATTTTAAGGCTTTCAAGTGGAGGTCAACAGGTCTTGTACCTATTTCGCATCCACCGGGATAAAATATAGACGCTTTGCCTGTACGGGAAACAAGTGATCCGAGAAAAATTATTGACGACCTCATAGTTCTCATCATTTGCTCGTCAATATCACTGCTGACAATATTTTCTGCGTTTACGGCTAAGGTGTCGCCGTCTCTTTTAACTGTACAGCCAAGGCTTTCAAGTATTTTTACCGTTGTTCTGACATCACTTAAATCAGGGCAATTATGTATTACACATTCGCCTTTTACAAGAATTGCGGCGGCAAGAATGGGAAGTGCTGAATTTTTTGCACCGTGAAGCCTTACATTTCCGCTAAGCCTTGCTTTTCCGTTTATTTTAAATACATTCATCTAATCACCTCTGCAAACTATCCTATGCAGAGGGATTATTTTTGTTATTACTTTACAATGATAAGCAACTCTAACTTTGTTTTAAATTGCCTATTCTTTTTCCTTTGCCAGAGAAACAATAATTGTTGCTATACGTTCTCTTGCATCTGTTATTGACATATTCTTTGCATTTTCCTCAATCTGTCTGAGCCTTGCTTTATTTGATAAAAGGTCATCAAGCATTTTGGAAAGTCTTTCAGATGTTAAATCCTTTTCCTCTAAAATATAACCTGCTCCCCTGTTTACAAGAGCCATTGCGTTATGATACTGATGATTTTCCGCAACATAAGGAGAAGGTATAAGTATAGATGCCTTTCCCATGGCTTCAATTTCTGAAAGAGATGATGCACCTGCTCTACCAATTACCACATCAGCAGCCGCCATACATACGTCCATATTATCAATATACTGTCTTACCTCGACAGTTCCTTTT
This sequence comes from uncultured Clostridia bacterium, assembly GCA_945224895.1. Classification (GTDB taxonomy): domain Bacteria; phylum Bacillota; class Clostridia; order Oscillospirales; family Acutalibacteraceae; genus Eubacterium_R. The sequence goes on along the minus strand of CALYNW010000034.1, from coordinate 2,913 downwards.
TTACCATTCTTAAAGCCTGCCTGCTCGAATTTTTCAAGATATTCAGAGCCGTTCGTTCCTACTGAATGAATATGATAATACCTTCCTGTTTCTGCACTGTTTAAAAGGATATCATACATAGCATCATTAATTGGCTTTGCACCCAGGGAGCCTCCGAATGAAAGCACAAGAAATTTATCGTCGGGGATTCCAAGCTGTGCCCTTGCAATATCCTTATGAGCATTTAAAAGCTCCCCTCTTACGGGAAGTCCTGTTACTGCGACAGGATTTTTTGGATCGAGATGCTTTTCTGCGTCCTCAACATTAAGCATAACCCTGTCCACCTCTTTTGCGAGGGTTTTGTTGGTTATGCCGGGAAAAGCATTTTGCTCGTGAATACAGGTAGGTATTTTAAGGCTTACCGCCTCCTGCAAAACAGGTCCCGAAACGTATCCGCCGAAGCCTACAACTACGTCGGGATTAAATTCCTTTATAATTTTTCTGCTTTCATTTTTTGATGTAACTATTCTGCAAACTGTCTTTATATTATGAACGATTGCTTTCGGAGAAAATGACCTGCGAAAGCCTGATATATTAATTGTTTTAAAATCAAAGCCTGCATTAGGTACAAGCCTTGACTCCATATGGTCTGCTGTACCTACAAAAAGAATTTCGGCATTTTTATAGCTTTCTCTTATATATGACGCTACGGCAAGGGCAGGATTGATATGACCTGCAGTTCCGCCTGTTGCAAATAAAATTCTCATTTTTTCACCTAAACCTTTTGTTGATTTGATTTTCTTGATACTGAAAGCACAACGCCTATTTCAAATAAAAGCATCAGCATTGCAGTTCCTCCGTAGGAGAAAAACGGAAGGGCAATTCCTGTATTCGGAAAAGTATCCGTAACTACCATTATATTAAAGATAACCTGTATTCCTATCTGTGCAACAACACCTACAACAAGGAGACTGCCAAATCTGTCCTTACATCTTGCGGCAATCATAAAGCCTCTTACCACAAGAGCACCGAAAAGTATAATTATCAAGGCGGCGCCAACAAATCCTAATTCCTCGCAAACTATTGAGAAGATAAAGTCGTTTTGCGGTTCTGAAACATAGAGATATTTTTGCTTCGAATTACCAAGCCCTACACCGAACAGTCCGCCTGAACCAATAGCATACAGTGAATTATTTGTCTGCCACCTTGCATCTGACGGGTCATAGTCCTTATCAAGCCATGCCCTAATTCTTTCACCGGCATAATTCTCAAGAAGCTCGGGAAATGTTATTACCAAAAATACCACAAGCACTATAACACCTAAGCCAAATGCAAATAATTTCCAGTTGCTGCCTCCTGCAAACATCAATGACGCACCGATAAGAAACATTAAAATCGTACAGGACATATGATGCTCCATAACAATCAAGCCACAGAAAATTGCAATAATTCCAAGCGGATAGCAAATGCCGTATTTGAATGTTCCCATATGGCGGTAATAGTCGGAAATATAGCTTGCGAGAGTTAGAATTATTGTAAATTTTGCAAGGTCAGACGGTTGAAAGGTTATTCCGCCGAAAAGAGGTATCCACCTTTTGAAATTTCCTACATTTGTATGATAAAACAGCACAAGCACCAAGCAACCAAGTGTAAATATCAAAAGCGGTGTCGTAAAGGCTTTTAGCAGTTTATAATTAATCTTTGACATTATAAACATTGCCGCTAAGCCTACTACTGTAAAAATTAGCTGTCTTTCAAAGAAGTAATATGAATTATGATTTTCGTAATAATAAGCATAAGGATATGATGCGGAAAAGAGCATTATCAGTCCTATGGTAAGCAAGGCAACGGTAATACCTAAAAACGGAATATCAATGCTTCCGGTTATTAAAATATCACTTTTTTTAATACTGAGGGCATCCTTTGAAGCCTTTTGTTTTTTATTAATTCTCTGTGAACCTTCAGCCATATCTATGCTCCTTTCCGTTAAATTATTTTTTATTATTTCAATACGTCTGCGAAATTTCCGTAGTAGTGAAGCAATACACCGATTACACAGCCTACTGCATTTACAATAGAAAATACAACGCAGATTTTTTTCTCCTTCCAGCCACACATTTCAAAATGGTGGTGAATGGGCGCCATTTTGAAAATTCTTTTTCCGTGGGTAATTTTGAAATAACCTATCTGAATGATATCACTCATAGTCTCACAAACATAAACAATACCGATTGGAAGAAGAAGTAAAGGACATTTGCAAAGATATCCGAGAGCGACTACCATACCGCCTAAAAACAGTGAGCCTGTGTCACCCATAAAGGTTTTTGCAGGGTTCCAGTTCCAGCAAAGGAATCCGAGAACTCCGCCTAAAAGTGCTCCCGCAAAAATTGACAGTCCTGCAAAGCCCTGAATATATGAAATTACGATAAATGCTATTGCAACTGTTGTTGTTACAGATGAGCAAAGTCCGTCGATACCGTCAGTAAGATTTACGGAATTAACACAGCCATATACTATAAATATTGACAGTACCCAGAAAACTATTGCGGTAAAAATATTTTTTTCAAAATTAACAGTACCTACAAAAGGAATATACCAGCTTGTGTTATGAGAAAGCCAAAGAGTAAGAATATATCCAAAGGTCATAATAAGCTGACCTGCTGTTTTCTGCTTTGCAGACAAGCCCTCATTTCTTTTCATTTTGATTTTAATGAAGTCATCCGTAAAGCCTACAACACCGAAGCCTAATGCAAGAATCAAGCCTGCAATAAGGAGCACCTTTTCCTTGCCCTGAATAATTGCAGAATAGTCGCTTTCAAGATTTCCACCGGAAAGATGAAATGTAAGAGCGCTTACGGCAAAGGAAACGATTATGCCGATAATAAACCTGTCTCTTATACACATCTGACGCTGCCGACGATCTTACGCGTGTAG
>CALYNW010000033.1 GCA_945224895.1 uncultured Clostridia bacterium | reverse complement strand
CTTCACTGCTTCCAAGCTCCTGCTTGGTTTTTGTGGAATTTCTGATAGACTGATTAATTTGACGTACAAAATACGGTTTCATATTCGGAACAGAAATATATCCGTCTGCTCCGAGATTTTCCTGAAATGTTCTGGCAAGCGCAAATTTTGCTCCGGTAATAGTAGAGCTGTTGCCTGCGTTTACGGATAGACCTGTTTTCCCGATATCTCTGTTCACCTGAGTACCGTTAACGCTTATGCCTACATCGGGAAGAGCGTTGCCCTCTTCGTCCGTATGTGAAATTTTTATGCTGTACTTTATACCGTTGGGACTTGCCTTATCTGCAACATTTTGGAACAAAAGCGTTGTACCTGATGAGTAAAGCTTATCTGTTCCAACAGAACTGAATTCGTCAACAACACCGCTTAATGTCTGACTTTGAACAAGGTCAAGCATTTGAGTTGCCTGTCCCTGACTTACATCATAAACAATCATTGCCTGATTATTAAGGCTTATTGTTCCGTCATCATTATAAGAAAGGTTTGCCGACTGATTAATAATGTCCTGCTTCTGTGACTCGGTAATTGTGTTTTTATTTTCAAGGTAACGTGTTGCTGTTTCCACGTATTTTGACTGAAGCTGTGACGTACCGCTGATTGAACTGAGGTTCATCTCGTTTAGTATTGTAAGAGCATTCTGAGTCTGTTCAAGATAATGCTGATTTTGAACATATACGTGAGTGGAGTCGTCACGGCTTGAGTTTGTAAATTCAATGGAGTCTACTGCCGTATATGTAACCTGACCGTAATCGTCATAATCGTTATCGTCCTCCAGAGTTGTTTCCTCATACGCCTCGTCATTAGTTTCGTTTCCTGTATAATCCTGATCCTTTACACGTGCCGTATTAAGTGCCTGAACTCCGATTTCAATATTTGAATTTGAATGAACATCACCGTTTGTAATAGCCTCTGAAAGGTTTATGTGAACAAGGTCGGTTAAATTCGGAGTACCGCCGAAAATCCCTATAATCGGCTGAACTATTTTTTCATTTATACCGTTAATCATTGCTTCAAGGGTTGAGGTAATATAGTTGGTAAGGTCGCCTGTTCTGCCTTGAATTTCAAGGGCGGGGTCATTAGTGCTTCCCGAGGTTGAGCCTGCAAAAAGAGTATATTTGAGTGCTCTCGGCATTTCAACATAGTTTGCGTCGCACTTAACAAATGCAGACTTCTTTAAATGCCAAGTATTTATACCGAGCACATTTGCAAGAACTGCATCATCATCAATGGACACGGTAAGCTTTATATATCCCGTTGTTATGTACTCGTTATCATTTAAGGTTTCCGAATCCAAAACACCTTTTCTCTCAACCTTAACATTAACGGAATCCTTATACTTATCTTCAACGTCAATACCGTTCTTCTGAAGATATGACAATGCAATATTCTCGAGAGAGGTATCCGTACTGCCTATATTTGCCGCAACTGCCGTACCGGCGGCATCAACTGCATTTTGAAGCTTGGCACTTTGGTAATAATACAGTCCGAAGTCTATAGCGAATGCCGCAAAGCAAACAAGAACAGTAATCGCAAAGGCAGAAATAAGCGCAATAGCACCATTCTCCCTCTTTTGTCTCTCTTTTTTGCTGAACTTAAAGATACTCAAAGTGGTTCACTCCTTTCAGATAATTAGACAATTACTTCAATAATAAACAAATTTGTTAAAAATATTACTGACCGTCGTCCTCGGCAGCAACATCCTCTGCCTTGGAATGAGCAAGTGAAAGCTCTGTCTGTAGTCTGTAAATCAAATCCTCTGCCCTGTCAATGGCACTTTCGTAAATCCGGGCAACTTCCGAATATTTCTTTGCAGAGTCTGATGACATACCTGCTTCCAACTCTTCCTTAAGACTTTTAATTTCAAATCTGTTTTTATCTGCTTTTTTTGTAAGATGAGCAACATCGCGCTGAAGGTCTCTGTTTTTATCCTCCAGCCTTTTATTTTCTTCGCTTAAAATTCTGTTTTTGGATATAAGACTGTTAATCTTTTCCTGAAGCTCGCTGATTTGAACTGCTTCAGCCTGAGTTACCACAGGACCGTCAAGCAGAATTTTATATTCGTCTCTCTGCTTTCTGCATTTTTCGTAAAGCTCGTTAATCTTTTCAAGCTCACCCTTAGCCTGTGAAAGCTCGCAGGAAAGCATCTCATTTTCATTCTTTATTTCATTAAAGCGTTCATCAAAAATTTCCCCTGCATTTTTATTGGCACTAAGCAAATTATTGATATACTCGTTTACCTGCTTTACATCATATCCTCGAAGGACTTTGTCAAATCCAAAATCCTGAGTCTCATTACCTAATATTTGGTTTCTGTTTACAATATCGTTGTTACTCATAAGTCAAAAAGCCTTTCCGACTACAAATAGAAATGCAAAGTCACTTTTCCCTGCCGTAGTCAAACAGGGAGTGATTAATCTCATGCTAAACTATATTATGCCTGCTTCTATAACGAACTATATTCCAATGCCTTTTCAGACATTGGAACGTTCTTTAAGAAAATGTTAAATAATCGCCCTGAGATATGCCTAATTTCTCAGCATATCCCGAGCATAGCTCAAGCACCTTATATCCGCCCTTAACCTTTGAACGTACTTTATTCGGAGGTATTGAGCCATCCACAAACAGCACCTTATTATCCTTATCAAGGGTGATTGCGTCTATATCAAATCTCATACCGAAGGTATGTATTTCATTACAGGGGGTAAGCAGTAAACCGTGATTACCGTTCATTCCCTTACGGTACATAAGCCCCATAAATCTTCTGAAGAAATGATTTGCGTTTTCAACCTCCTGAATCAGGAGCTCACCGTTTTTATACATTTTCAAAATTTCCATAATCTCTTATAATGAAACTCCCGAAAGAGAATCCTTTACCTGAATGATAACAGGTCCCATAATAACCATAATAATTGCAGGAAGAATAAAAAGAACTGTAGGAATGGTCATTTTTGTAGGAACCTTTGCGGCAACTGTTTTGATTTCCTCTCTTTTAGCCACACGAAGCTGTTCTGCCTGAGCGGCAAGTACATTTGTAATCGGAATACCGAGTTGATTTGCTTGAATTACTGCGGAAACAAAGGTTTTAAGCTCAGCAACATCTGTTGCTTCTCCAAGCTCCTTTAACGCTTCATTTCTGTTTTTACCAAGCTGAATTTGCTTGAATACCGTAACAAGCTCATCAATCAGCGGGCCCTCCATTCTCTCTGAAATCTTAACGAGAGAGGCATCAAAGCTGAGTCCGGCTTCCATACATACGCTCATAAGATCAAGGGTATCGGGAAGCTGAGACCTGATTGCCTGCTGATGGGTTTTGATTTTATTTTTAATGAACATATTAGGTCCGAGAATTGCAACAAAGCATCCCACAAGAATTACAATATAGAAATAATTTGTCACTTCCATAAGTGCCAGCCCCAAACCAACTGAAACAATTATGGTAACGATCATAAAAGCCATCTTAAAGAACTGGAAATTACTTGCCGAAATGTGCATACCAGCCTGTCTGAGCTGCTTTCTGAGTGTTTCATTTTCCTTTTTCTTTTTGGCATTTTTATTAGGCTTATTGCCGTTTTCATCAACCTTATTCATTTTGTCAATAACAGGCTTTACTACTCTTTCGTAAAACGAAGTATCAACATTTTTATAATCGGCGCTAACGGTTTCCTTGCCTATTGATTTCATTCTTCTGAGATTGTTATCCTCTTCTCTGCCCTTATTTTGAAGAAGAAGAATTACAATCAGCATAGCAAAAATCGCATAGGATATTACCACAAAGGGTATTAAATAACTGCTCATATAAATCACACCTTTTTACATCTTTACGTTTGTAATCTTTCTGATTATCAAAAAGCAAACAGCCTCAAGCCCTGCCGCTATACCTAAAAAGATATGTCCCAAGGAGGTAGTGAACAGAGGCTCTATAAATTCAAAGTTAATTACCGAGAAAAGCACCAGCATAATTACAGGCATACAGCCTACCATCATACCTGACATTTTACCCGAAGCGGTTGCCGATTTCAGCTCATGCTTAAGCTTCATCTTTTCCTTTATGGCATTTGAAATATTTTCAAGTATCTGTGAAAGGTTACCGCCTGTCTGCCTTTGAACAAGAACTGCGGAAATCATTAAAGCAAGATAATTACTCTTAATTCTTTTACCCATATTTTCAAGAGCATCATCCATAGATGTACCCATATTAACCTCTTGAATTACATACGAAAACTCAGAGCTTATCGGGTCGTCCATATCCTTTGCAATGGTTTCCATTGCCTGGGTAAAGCTAAGACCTGATTTAAGACAGCTGCAGGCTATCATCATAGCGTCTGCCAACTGATTGTCAAATTTCTTAACCCTTGATTTTTGCTTATTTTTAATAAGAAAAACAGGAAGAGCAGAGCCGACAATAACAAGAGCAATGGCAATAACCGTATTATTGAGAAGCATTGCGACTAAGCCACCCGGAACAACGGCTATGAGAATCCAAATAGTCATAAATTCTTCAGGGCGCATTTTGATATCAGCCGCCTGCAGCTCCTTGTAAAGAGCTGAGCCCATTTTTTCAAAGAAGCTGTTCCTGTTCTTTTTGTTTTTTCTTCTTAAGGATTGTTTACTTTCATGCTTTACAAGAGCAACGTCTTCACCGTCACCCTCTCGTTTCTTCAGCTCATCAAGTCTTTTGTCAGAGGCAATTTTATTTGAGGAGGAAAGATATGTAATAATGAAAGCTAATATAAAAACTAACAGGGTAAAGGAAACTGTTATAAGTATAATACTAATTACTGAACCAGTCATTGTTTACAATCACTCCGTTTTCACGAATTTTTTCAACACATCTGGGAACAATTCCCGTTGCCTTAAATTCTCCCTTAAACTTATTGTTTGAATCCAGCTCACCGGCTGTTTCATAGGTAAAAATTTCCTGCATTCTGATGGTGTCACCTTCCATTCCTACAATCTCGGAAATGGAGGTAACCTTTCTGGAGCCGTCTCTCAAACGAGCCTGCTGAACTATAATGTTTATTGCCGAGGCAACCTGATCTCTGATAGCCTTTGACGGAAGCTCGGAGCCTGACATCATAACCATGGTCTCAATACGGGAAATGGAATCTCTCGGTGAGTTGGCGTGTATTGTGGTAAGTGAACCGTCGTGACCTGTATTCATAGCCTGAAGCATATCAAGTGTTTCTTCGCTACGAACCTCACCGACGATAATTCTGTCGGGTCTCATACGAAGGGCATTTACTACAAGGTCACGTATGCTTATTCGTCCCTTACCCTCCATATTTGCAGGTCGGCTTTCAAGTGTAATAACATGCTCCTGATGAAGCTGAACCTCAGCCGAGTCCTCAATGGTGACAATTCTTTCGTCAGCAGGGATATAGGAGGACAAAACATTTAACAGGGTTGTTTTACCTGAGCCTGTACCTCCCGATACTATAATATTAAGCTTTCCCTTAACAGCAGCTTCAAGGAAATTCAACATTCTTGATGAAATTGAACCCCATGTAACAAGGTTTTCCGCTGTAATGGGAGTTTTACCGAACTTACGTATTGTAACAATAGGACCTATAAGAGATACCGGCGGAATAATAACGTTTACACGGGAGCCGTCGGGAAGTCTGGCGTCAACCATAGGACTTGCCTCATCTACGTGACGTCCTACCTTTGTAACAATTCGGTCCACAATCTGCATAAGATGCTCATTATCCTTGAACTGTATATCCGTAAGAATAAGCTTACCCTTGGACTCAACATATATCTGATAAGGTCCGTTTACCATTATTTCGGAATAAGCGTCGCTGTCAACAAGACACTGAATAGGACCGTAGCCCATAATGTCATCATACAGCTCCTCCTGAACAGCACCTCTGTCAATTCTCGGGATATTATATTCGCTTTTATTGACATATTCCTCAATAAGCTTGCGCATGCTTTCCTCGGTAACAGGTGCATCGCTGTTAAGCTGCTGAGCAATTATCGCACTATGTATTTTTGATTTTGTTTCCTCATACGGGTCCTCCTGAGCACGCTCAGCTTTTCTTCCCCCAAAGGATTGTCTTTGCCTTTCATTTACATTCTCCTCAGGAGATGAGGAGGAATATCTGTCTAATAAACCCATTTAATATTTTACTTCTTTCGCTTACCCTTAGAATTTTGCTTTACTAATTTGCCTTCTCTTTCAATTATCAGCTTATCTGCAAATGTCTTTATATCCTTTGCAATAACTGCTCGTGGCTTAAAGGTTATAAACGGCTGACCGTTGTTGAGAGAGTTGTTTACTGTTTTAAGGTCGCTGGCAATTACTGCATACGCTTCCATTCCCAGCAAATTCTCAAAATCGGATATTTTAACATTATTTTTCTTTACGTTTTTGTTAATTATAAGCTTAACCTTATCCTGCTGATTAATCTGCTGGAGAACATTTTGGCAAAGCTTAGCTCTTTTAAGTGACAGGATATTTACATCGTTTACCATAAATATATCGTCAGACGACTCAAGAGCGGTGATAACCGGATCTGTCAAGGCACAGCCGCAATCGAGAATAACGTATTCATAATAATTTCTCGCCGCATCAACTATTGCTCTTGTATGCTCTGAGCGAATATACTCGGCAAGCTCAGGTGAGCTTGGAGAAGCAAGAACCGACAAGCCCGATGAATGAGTTACACAACAGGATGTTAAATTGTCAATGGAAATGCCGTTTGTATCTCTTGCCAAATCCACAATAGTTTCCGTCGGATTAAGGTCAAGAGCCATATCGGCGTCGCCGAACTGCAAATCCAAATCAACCAAAAGCGTTTTCTTTCCCATAGAGGCAAGGCAAACTGCCGTGTTAGTACAAATCGTAGTTTTGCCTACTCCGCCCTTTCCGCTGAAAAAGGCATAAACACGAGAACGCTCTTTTTTCTCCAAATTCATTTTTTGGCTGAATTTTCTCTCGTTCGTAACGATTTTACTGATATTTCTGCAAAATTCCTCACCGCCCACGCTTAAAGACATCACCTGTCTGATACCGTGCTGTGCGGCATTGTTTACCAAATCGATTGTGATATTATCAGTCATAATAACCGACGAACAACCGAAGGAGCCTAAATTCATATCGTCGATATATTCCAAAAATTCCTCGGTAATATCAACACTGTCAAGTGCAAATACAACAACATCGGGAACAAAGCCCTTAAGTCTTGTCTTAGCATCCGGGGCAAAATCGGAATAACCGATAATTGCATATTCTTCGTTATTTTCAAGCTTGTTTTTCATTGAAACCTTATATTCGGTTTCCTGAGAGCAAACAACTATACTAATCTTATCCATCTCAACATCAACTCCTTATGACCTTGCCGATTAACCTCTTGGATTCAAAATAAGCTTGTAGCTATATGTATTTTCAATATCGTAAAGCTCAAGAGCCTGCTCCTTAGTTACCTCTACTGTAAGAGAGCTATATTCGGTAACCGCAGAACCGTTTTTGGTTGCCTTGGTATTATCGGTGTTAGTTGAAACCTTGATAACCTTAAGACCTTTATACGCAATCTCAGACTTTTCATTTCCCTTCTCGTCATCTCTGTAAACGATTACGTCAACTGTATCTCCCTCGCAGATATAACCGTCAACGCTTGTAACAGATGCCGCACTTATTGAATAAGCAACCTTTCCCTTCGGAAGCTTTATTGAAAGCGCCACATTTTCACCGTCAGCGCTTTCAAGTCTGCCGGCGTTTATCTGTTCACCTGCATAAAGCTTATCAACAGTTACCATTCCGATAAGCTGTTCTGTTGAAGTAACTGCGTTTGGAGTCTGGTCAGCCGCAAGAACTGTTTTAGTTGTAAAATAATTTGCGTCCTCTGCAAACATTTCTTCGGTGATTGCGGTATTTGCCTCAACATCCTCTACGGGAACGTAAACCGTAACAGTATCGGCGTCCTTAATAGTTGTTTTTTTATTAATTTCACTTGCAAACATATATGTTGCAAAGCCTGCAATCAAAGCAAATACTACTGCTATGAGATAAACCTTTTTCATACTTATGTACCTTT
>CALYNW010000032.1 GCA_945224895.1 uncultured Clostridia bacterium | reverse complement strand
TTATTTACCAACGCAGAATTTGCTGAAAATGTTGTTGACTACCTCTTCGGTTGCCTTTTTGCCTGTCAAGGACAAAAGCTCATCAACTGCGCTGTCAATCATAACATTTATTGCGTCGTAGGTTACGCCCATTTCTGCGCCGTCAAGCGCCTGACAAATACTGTCGTATGCTTTCTGAACGCAGAGCTTTTGACGTCTGCCTGCAAGTATAGGCTGTGACGAGTCAAAGCTCTCAACTGCAAGAACACGCTTAACTGCCTGCTCAAGCTCACTTGCGCCCTCATTATTTTTTGCAGAAATATATACAACCTCGTTAAAGCTTTCCTTAATTCTATTAATATCTGTTTCACAGTTAAGATCGGTTTTGTTAATAACCGCTACTGCCTTTTTATTTTTACAGCTTTCAATAAGCATTAAATCGTCGCTGTTAAGAGCTCGGGAGCTGTCAAAAACAGCCAAAACAAGTGATGCACCTTCAACCCTGTCAAGTGCCCTTTGAATTCCGATTGACTCCACAACATCATCACTTTTTCTAAGCCCTGCCGTGTCTGCAAGGTGAAGAACGATATTGCCGAGCCTTACGGAATCCTCAACAATATCTCTTGTAGTGCCCTCAATATGAGTTACAATGCTTTTTTCTCTGCCTGCAAGCATATTCATCAGCGTTGATTTGCCGGCATTAGGTCTGCCTGCGATGGCAGTATCAACTCCCTGAGTCATTATAATTCCGCTTTCGTAATTATCAAGGAGCTCCTTTAAGGAATTTTTTGCACCTGTCAGCGTTTCCTTTAAGCCCTCCTCGGAAAGCTCGGGAATTTCCTCATCGGGATAATCAACCCAAGCTGCCATTAATGCACTGCAATCAAGGAGGCTGTTAAGAATTAATGTTATTTTATTGCTCAAAGAGCCCTGAAGAAGATTGAAGGAAGCCTTAGCCGCCTCCTGACCGTTAGCAGAAATAAGAGCCGCCACTCCTTCTGCCTGAGCCAAATCAATTTTTCCGTTTAAGAAAGCACGCTTTGTAAATTCTCCTGCCTCGGCAGGCTCGGCACCTGCGGACAAAACTGCTTCCAAGGTTTTTTCAACAATAAAAATTCCGCCGTGAACCGAAAGCTCAACAACATCCTCACCTGTATAGCTTTTCGGTGCTCTGAAAACAAGGGCAACTGCATTGTCAAAGGCTTCACCGTCGCTGACAACGTTTCCGAATTTTGCTCTGTAGCCCTTGAGAGCTGAAAGGGGAGTACCGTCAACTGCTTTAAAAACACGGTCGGCAATTTCAATGGCATTGTCACCGCTTATTCTGATAACACCGATGCCTGAAGCACTGTTTCCCGTTGCAACAGCCGCAATAGTCTTTGACATAATTGTATTCTCCTTTCATATTTTCAGATAAGTGAAATGGCGAACATCAGTCCGCCATTTCCTCCGTATTAATAAATTAATCTTCTTTATTAACTTCGATTTTTCCGAATTTCGGAATATCTGCTCTGTCAACCTTTTTCTCTCTGTTAGGGTCAACAGCAGGAGCAGACTGTCCATTACGGCGGGAGCCGCCTCTTCTCTGAGAACCGCCTCTGCCGTAGGAGTGCTTAACGCCTCCCTCAGGCTCAATGATAACCTTTCTGTCCATTCCGTTTCCTACAGAACGTGAAACTGCGCCCTCAACCTCCTGAACGGCAGTATGAATTATTCTTCTTTCATAGGGGTTCATAGGCTCGAATACATAACGTCTGCCTGAACGAACAACAAAGTTAGCATTTTTAATTGCCAGAGCCTTTAATGTTTCTTCTCTTTTAGCACGGTAATCGCCTACATTGAGAGAAACTCTGACATATTTATTTGTTACATTTTTGATTGCAAGGCTTGTAAGATACTGAACGGCGTCAAGTGTTTCGCCTCTTCTGCCGATTATAATACCGTAATCGTCGCAATCAATATCAACCTCAACAACACCGTTTTCAACTCTTGCAGAAAGCTTAGCGTCCTCAACCTTAAGTCCGTCCAAAATGGTTTTGATATATGAACAAACGTAATCAAGGTTTACGTCCTTTTCCGTAATCATTTCTTCGGGCTTTTCGGCTTTAACGGCTTCCTTTACGGGAGCAGGTGTATGAGCCTTCTTTTCAGGCTTTTTTTCAGCCTTAGTCTCATTCTTCTGCTTTTTCGGGGCAGGAGCCTGAGCCTTTTTCTTCTGCTGAGGCTTCCTTTCCTTTTTGCCGTCCTCGTACCACGCTTTAACCTTTGCGTCTGCACCGCCGAACAAGCCTAAAACCTTTTTCTTAGGCATCTGTATAACTTCAATCTTAACATCTGCTGTTGCGGGAGCGTTTAATCCTGCCTTTGCAGAAAGAGAAGCTTCTTCAATGGTTTTACCGGTGCCGATAAATTCCTTTATCATATTATCCTCCGATAATTATTTGATTTTCTTAATATTCTCCTCACGGGAACGGCGCTCGATTGTATTTTCAATCATAAGCTTAGCCTGCGTCTTTCTCGGTGGATACTGCTTTGCAATATAAATCTGCTGAAGTATTGCAACTAAGTTTGAAATAATCCAGTAAAAGCCAACGGCGGCAGTAACCTTAAATGAGATGTAGAATGAGAAGAATGGCATCATAAGCATCATCATCATCATTGAACCCATCTGCTGACTTGCCGCAGGGTTATTCTTTTTCTGAATTAATGTGGAAACAAGGCTTGATCCTAAGGATGTTACAAGACAGAGTATGGGAATTATAACAATAATTCCGTCCTTCCAGTGGGGAACAGCAGTCATATCAAGACCGAACAGATTCATTCCCTCACGGTATGCCGAAATCTCTGCACACCTTGCCTCGGTAAACATCTTCGGGAAATTTGTTACAAGGGCTTCCTTATATGCGTCAAAATGCTCAAGAATGTTGAGCTGGAAATAGGTTATTTTTGCGTCAGGGTCGCCTACAATATTTTGATAGAGAGGCAGAATAACATCATAAATAGCCTGTGAATTATCGTTAAAATCGCTTATTCCCAATACGTACTGAAGGGGATAATAGATAATACCGATAATACCCATAAGGAAAACCATCTGAAAGACCATAGTGCCGCAGCCCATTTGCATAGGATTGTGTCCCTCACGGGCATATAAATCCTGCATTTCCTGATTGAGCTTGTCACGGTCTCTGGGGTCCGGATATTTCTTTTGAATCTTCTGAATTTTGGGCTGAAGCCTTGTGGTTCTTGCCATTGTTTTCTGCTGTCTTACATTAAAAGGCAACAAAAGAATTCTTGTTACAACGGTAAAAATTATGATAGCAAGAAAATACTGATTTCCCAGCACGTCCAAAAGGAAGTTCATACAAATACCGAACAACCAGTATAACGGCTTAAAAATACCGACACCGTTTGATATGGCACTTGAAGCAAGTAAAATAGTATTCATTATTTGTCCTCTTTAGTTTTTTTGGGGGGAACAGGGTCCCAACCGCCCTTAAAAAAGGGGTTGCACCTTAAAATTCTTCTGACAGCCAACAGACTGCCCTTGAAAATTCCGTGAATTTCAATAGCCTCTATTGCATACTGTGAGCAGGTGGGAGTATAACGGCAGCTGCCGTGGGAAAATCTGGGGCTTAACGTCATCTGATAAGTCCTGATAAGAAAAATCATAGCTTTTTTTATTAAAGCTCTCATTCCTCTATTACTCCCAACGCTTTAAATTGCTCCTCCATTTGAACAAGTACGTCCTGCATTTTTACCTTGCTTGTCCTTGTTCTTGCAACGAAAACAAAATCGTAAAAGCCGTTTAGCCTTGGCTCAAGCTGTGAAAAGGCGGCACGTATAACACGCTTTGACCTGTTTCGCTCAACTGCCGAGCCTATCCTTTTGCTGGTGGTAATTCCGTATCTTGTCTCGTTTTCCCTGCTTTTCTGAACATAGGTTACAAGGCAGGAGGAAGCCTGACTTTTGCCTCTGTAATACAGACGGCGAAAATCCTTATTTTCTTTTAAGGTTTTGCTATTCACCTAATCGCACCCAATCAGTAATTAGTAGGAAAGTCTCTTTCTTCCCTTAGCACGGCGGCGTGCAAGTACCTTTCTGCCGTTTCTTGTTGACATTCTCTTTCTGAAGCCATGTACCTTCTGTGCGTGTCTCTTTTTAGGCTGGAAAGTTCTTTTCATCTTTTTCACTCCATTTCTAAAGACTAAACTTGTCTTAATCTTCATATTCTCTGCACGGTATAGTGCAGGCAGTTAATTTATTGTCAAAAGGCGTATGGGGATACGCCTCCACAATATTCGGTATGTATTATATATTATATTTACAACCTTTGTCAATAAAAAAATTTATAATCTTGTAATTACTTACTTTGTATATTATAATAGCACTATATGTTGGGCAGAAAAAATTTTAATGCACAATTTTACAGGAGGAAATTTATGCTTGGTATTATAGGCGCAATGGATGTTGAGGTTGATTCCATAAAAAGCAGAGTTAAAAACAAAACCGTTTCAACTTTTTCTGGAATTGATTTTGTCTGCGGATTTATTGAAAATGTAAACGTCTGCGTTGCAAAATGCTCACCGGGAAAGGTTAATGCCGCTATATGTGCTCAGGCAATGATTGATAAATTTGACGTTGACAGGCTTATAAATGTGGGAGTTGCCTGTAGCTTAAATAAGGACGTTATTATTAAAAATGTTGTTGTTGCAACAGATGTCTGCGAATATGATATTGACATAACAGCGTTAGGGGAGCCAAGAGGCTTTATCAACGGGCTGAATGTTATAAAAATTGAAACAGATAAGGTGCTTTCGGACAGGCTGGCACGGACTGCAATTAACTACGGCGAGAAAATTCACAGAGGAACAGTTGCCAGCGGAGATACATTTATTTCCGATTTATCACTGAAGGAAATGCTTTCAAGCGAATTTGGTGCAATCTGCGGTGAAATGGAGGGCGGTGCAATAGGTCATGTATGCGCCTGCGCAGGTGTACCCTTTGCGGTTTTGCGTTCTGTAAGTGACGGCGGTGACGAAAATTCTCAAATGGATTATCCCACATTTAAAAAAATCGCTGCGGAAATCTCCACAGCGATTGTAATTGAGTATATAAAATCAGAACAAAATCAGTATTCCTTATATTAACGAGTATTTTAACGTAGAGTAAGGGCAATATCTGCCACGCTAAACCGTGGTTCTGATTATTACCGTTACCCTATTCTAAAATAAATGTGTTGAGAATGTGTTCCTCCGCTTTTTCGATAACAGTATGAAGCGCAGTCTTTTCCGATAAATCGGAGCCTGTTCTTGACTTGTCCTCAATAAATACAAACTTTGCGTCTTCGACTGCAAGGGCGGCTGATGCAAGCTCTCTTCCCAAAGTAAAATCAAGCTTGAACATTTCCTTTGGCAGTATGCCTGCCTTTGCCATTGTGATAGTTCCTCGGTAAACGCAGAGAATGTAATAGTTATAAATATAGTTCAAAGCTCTGCTGTCAGCACCTGAGGGGATTAAATTAAGCAGATATTTTGTTGCCTGAATTAATGTGCTTACGCTCATTTCCTCGTCATCAACCGCATTTTCGAGACCTGAAACATCAAGACCGTTTCTGCTGTCGCTGACACCTAAAAGATAGTCGGTTGTAACGCCGTAATATTCTCCGCAGCGGATAACAAAATCAAGACCGCATTCTCTTATACCTTTTTCATAATGGCTTAAAAGTGCTTGTGAAATTCCTAAATCAGTTGCCGCTTTTTTCTGGCTTATGCCTCTTTCCTTACGAAGCTGAGAAAGCTTTGTTGCAAATTTCGATACCTTGTCGTTCTTTTCCTGCTTCTCAGTTTTCTTTTCTTCTAAATTACTCATCAAAATTCCTCCGATTTATTACAAATAGTATTATATCACCATATTACTATTTGTAAAGTCACTTTTTCGGATTGTTAATTTTTTGTAATATTTGGCTAAAAAAGGAGCTTTTTCAATGAAAACCTTTAATTTATATTTCTTTCGTCACGGAATTACAAAAGGAAACTTAAACGCACAGTATATTGGGCACACTGATTTGCCTCTTACTACAGATAGTATATCTGCAATAAAAAAAATCAAGGCAAAGGAGCATTATCCCAAGGTTGACGCAGTATTTTCATCACCGCTGAAAAGGTGTAAGGATTCTGCCGCTTTGATGTTTCCCGAAAATAATATGATTATTATTGATGATTTTATTGAGTATAATTTCGGCGAATTTGAAGAGCTGACTGCTGACGATTTAAAGGACAATGAGGATTTCAGAGAGTGGCTCAGAGGAGATATAAATGCCAAGGCTCCTCACGGTGAAAGCAATGCCGAATTTATCCACAGAGTTTGTGCCGCCTTTGAAAAGGTTGTTGACAGCTGTATAAAAACAGGTATTCAGAATATTGCCATTGTCGGTCACGCAGGAGTTTTGATGACGCTTCTTTCCTGCTACGGACTGCCCGAGGCTCCTATGGCACATTGGCAAATGGACCCCGGCTACGGCTTTTATCTGCGTATCACTCCGTCACTTTGGATGCGAGCAAATAAAATTGAGGTAGTAGATACATCACCCACATCAATAAAGGATATGAAAACAGAATAAACCAAAAGCCCTGTACTTCGATAAGTACAGGGTAAAATATTTTAACTAATTAAGAATATATTAACTATCAATTACATTCGTTGACAAAAATTAACGTCTAATATATATTGATGGTGAGGGAGGTAAGGATATGAAGAAGGCACTTAGATTACTTGGATTACCTTTAGTTGATATTGTGGGTGCAGGGATTGTTTCGTCAATTATTTTTATGATTTCCGTAAGAGCTGACATTCTCGAAATCACATTGAGGCTAATACCGGTAATTGCATTTCTTATTTACTTATTAGCAGGTGGACTTGTTCTGTCAAAAATTGAGGATAAGAAAAGCAAAAGAATATCAATCACAATCTCGTTTTTGTTATTAATTGTCCTTGGAATTATTATGGCAGTCCTTAGCTACGGAAACGATACGGGTGTGTGGGCAAGCATTATCACTCTGCCTATACCGATATTTATTTCAAGTTATCTGTTTGGTGATTTAAGCATTGTGAGTCAGTTGTTTTTAGTTGTAGCTGCACCGTTTCCTATTTTAATTTCAGCAATAGGAAGCTTAATATTTAATAAAGTTAAAAAGTAAACAATTTAAAAAGGGACTGTACAAACAGTCCCTTTCGTTATTTATGCTATTACTGCTCAACAGGATAAACAGAAACCTTTTTTCTGTCCTTACCCATTTTTTCAAACTTAACAGTACCGTCGATAAGAGCAAAGAGAGTGTCGTCCTTGCCGATACCTACGTTGTTACCCGGATGAATATGAGTTCCTCTCTGGCGATAGAGAATGTTGCCTGCGAGAACAAACTGACCGTCAGCTCTCTTAGCGCCGAGACGCTTTGATTCTGAGTCACGGCCGTTCTTTGTAGAACCCATACCTTTCTTATGAGCGAAAAGCTGTAAATCTAACTTAAGCATTGTTACACCTCCGATGTATCACTTTTATGTTTTGAGGATAATCCCTTTCAAGCTCCGTAAGATGAAGGCGAAGCCCCTTTAGAATATCCTGAGCCGGTGCGGCATTTTCCAAAATCATCAGCTTTAAATATCCATCCTCCGACTGAGCGTCGGCGTCAAGCCCGATAATTTCCGTAACGGTGTTGGCAGCCATAAGACAGGCACTTGAAACAAAGGCACATATAATGTCCTCGCCGTTTTCCGCACTCATTGAGTGCCCCTGCGCCTCAAAGCCGCACAGACCGTTAATACCGCTGTAAAATTCAATCTTAATCATTACGCATTAATCTTGGTAATCTCAACCTTTGTGTATGGCTGACGGTGACCCTTCTTGCGTTTCTCGTCCTTCTTAGGCTTGTAGGTGAAAACAGTAATTTTCTTGCCCTTGCCGTTCTTAAGAACCTTTGCGTCAACAGTAGCGCTTGCACAATCCTTGCCTGCCTTGAAGCTGTCGTCAGCTCCTACTGCAAGAACATTGTCAAAGGTAACCTTTTCATCAGCCTGAGCGTCAAGCTTTTCGATGTAAAGAACGTCGCCCTCTGCAACCTTATACTGCTTACCGCCTGTTACGATAACAGCGTACATAGTCTTTCAATCTCCTTTATAAGTCTCGCTACACGAGGCGGAATACAGGGTATTCTCTTAACTGCCCATAGTATGCGGTGTAAA
>CALYNW010000031.1 GCA_945224895.1 uncultured Clostridia bacterium | reverse complement strand
AGGAAACAGGCGATATCTACTACCGTCAAAGACTTAAGAGAGTTTACAAAATCAGCGGTTATCTTGTTTATCCTTCATTCATCGAAGAGGCTTACAGAGCAATGGCAGAAATCTATGACTGCTGTGCAATCGGTTCAGGTGAAGAGGGAAAAACTCAGCTTAAGCTTTTCGTTGTAAAAAACAAAAAGTACGCTGAAGACGATGAAGAAGAGCTTAAAAAGAAGATTTTTGAATTTGGTATACAGAACCTTTCAAAATGGTCTGTTCCAAAGGAAATCGTTTTCATTGACAAGCTTCCGAGAACAAAAATCGGTAAGGTTGACTTTAAGGTTCTTAAATAATTACAGATACGAAAACGGCTGTCGGGAAATCCGACAGCCGTTGTTTTATGATTTATCAACCTTATCAAAAAAGTATTTAAGGGTGCTTACAAGCTTTCCATCATCAAATAATTTTTGTATTTCCTGACGGCTGAGCCATTTTGTGCAGGCTACCTCATTGGTTGTAGCCTTGCTTAAATCAATCTCGCCTTCATATTCAAACAGCCACACATCCATAAAATCATTGAATTTTTTACCGTCAATAATATCTCGCAACTGAGAAAACAGTAGCTTTCCTGAATTAGCATCAAGGTCAATGCCGACCTCTTCCTTGACCTCTCGTAAAGCACCCTGCAAACTATCCTCCCCTGAAAGCACCGAGCCTCCAACACATTCCCACATCAGCGGAAATGAAGGTCTGTTTGCTGCTCTTTGAGAAATAAGGTATTTTCCCTCACTGTTTTTTATCCAAACATGAACACAAATATGGTAGTAATTATTTGGCAGTTCATTACCCCTGATATGCTTTTTATCTGTCAGCACTCTATCCTTTGTATATAAATCCCAAAGTTCCATAAAACACCACCCTTTAAAATTTCCGGTTACATTTTATCACAGATAATATTGTGTGTAAAGAATAGAAAAGCTGTATCCGACCTAACAGGAAGGATACAGCTTTCCTTGTTACCAAGCGTATAAAAATTTCATCAATCAGCCAAAGGGCCAAGGAACGTCGTTATCAGCTGTGCTTGTTGTGATAACATCAACGGTTTTGAAATTCTCAATTTCTGCCGATGGTTTTTCGTAAATTTCTTTCATTTTTCTTCTCCTTATATTATTCTCCGGTTGTTTCTTCAGGGGGAACATAGCCGTCTATTGTGAAAGGATTTTTGCATACACTTCCGCCACAGCCGATAATCTTGCTTTCACCGTTATCTATTACAGGTCTGATTTTAACAGACTCATTATATATCTTACCGTTTCGCAAATTCCTGTCGCAATAAACATAGGTGTCATAGGTTATATATGTTTCGCCGAGATAGGTTACTATATAGTAATCCGCATTATCTACCGCATTCCAATAAACTCGCACCGCATTTGCAGAGCTCACAAAGGAATAGCCTATATTATAATAAGCATTATTCATATATCCCCAAGGAGTATATCGTGCTTCACAGCTATATGTACAACCGTATTCATTGATATAACTGTATTTAGCGGTAATTTGGCGTTCAGTCAAGTCGCTGTCGATTATATGACCGCTTCCACCTAAGGTTATCTCAAATTCAATGTCATTACCCGTAAGCTGTGTAACATTTCCTCTTTTGTCGGTGTAGGTAAACTGTGCATCATCAATGTTCAATTCATCACCGGGCATTAGGGAATTGTTGACATTGGGGTCGGTGATGATTTTCAATCCGCAATCGGCAAATTTATCCACAATATATATTGTCCTGTTTGCCGACAATGGCTCCCCGTCAAAATCTACCGAAAATGTCACATCATATTCGCCAATGGTATTACAGTCTATTCCCTCTATGATAGGGTCAAATATATCAAAATAATTGTCATAGGTATGTATACGGAATCTGTCGATAAGGGAATCCTTATCGCATCCTTTAAGGAATGTATCTTGTTTAGAGGGGTCAATTATAATCTCAACATTATAGGCGTCCTCGTAGCCGTCGCTGTAAACGTAAAGCATCTGATATGGGAATGACGCAGCATTAGGTGATTTCACTGCATATGATGTTCTGTCATAAACAAATTTTGCAACAATAAACATTGAATTTATATGTGCATCAGGAGAAATCTCCGAATTGTTACCGTTATCATGCCTTTGATAATAATAAACATTTGTCTCAGATGCAGGAACAGTAAATGTATTTCCGCTATCATCTGTTAATTCAAAGGTTAGGCTTTCAAAATTCTTTGATGAAAAATCATCTGTGTGAATTTTATAAAATGTATGAGGGTTTATTATACTGTATTGTGTAATGTTATGGACAAGGCATACCTTATAGCTATATACTTCACCTGTGGGAAGATTTACAGAGGCATTTTGCCAGCCTGTGGCGGTATCGTCCTCAAGAACGGCATTTCTATTGCCTATAATGAGATTAAACATTGGGTCCTTACTCATTTCCTTATATGCCTGATTATAGCTTGGATATTTCTCAAGATATTCGGCAAACAAAGCATCAATATTTCCGCTCATAGTAAGACCGCCGTCACCGAGACATCTAAACCAGCTTCCTGTCTTTACAGCATCGTTTATCGAACTGAAAGGGGTATAAACAGTAGGTCTTAAGGACGGAGCATATCCCTCATCACCGTAAACAAAAACAGTTATTGTAGTTACATAAACGCCCTCACGGAAGATATCTATTGACTGATATCCCAAGGTGTAAGGGTCGTAGCCGTAAAAATCAAGCTGATTATGCACAAATTTTTCACAGGATTGACCGTTACCGCCTGAATAGTAAACATTAAGATAATAGCTGTCTCCCACTAATATATCGCTGTAGCTACTATTACTGCCGTCAATAATTGTACGTGAAGATTTCAGGCTCATTAAAGCATCGTCATTAGGATATTGTGTACCCATACACAAAGGCTCTCCGTAATAATACAGGAATTTCCAGCCTCTGCCATATGTATCAAATTCAGCCTTAGTAACCATATTTCGTGGTTCAACCATATATCTTGCCGAGGTAGAATAACCCTTATAATAAATTGTAAAGGACTTTGTATTACCTAATGTCTGTTCAGAGGTATCAACGCCGATAACTATTGCCTCGTCCTTAATATCATCATATTTCAGGGATTTAATATAGCTTGTGCCCTTATAAAGCTGAATATAAATATTTGAATAATCAGGATCCTCATTAAGATAAAAATGATATGTCTTATACGAGGTTTTTATCTTATTAAATTCTGTGCTTTCCTCAAACTCTATCTCCTCAATGATAATCGTAAATGTGTAATCAAAAAGGTCTGCAAATCTTACCGTAACCTGCTGTTCTCCTGCTTTTCCGAAATCAACAGGAGTTAAAATCACAGCACTTTTATAATCATATTCGCCGGAAAATGTACCATCGGAATAAACCGCCCTTGCAGAAAGCCCGTTTAACTCAATTTCTGTATCGGTTGTTTTATAAACAAGCTTTGTGGGTGCACTGCCCTGAACTCCTGTAACATTCCTTTCGCTTTTTTCTGTGGTCTTTCTAAGGGTAATTTCAAAGGTTGCACCGACGTCCTTATATGTAACAACAATCTTTTGCGTACCCTCAAGGGCTTTGTTATAGCCTGTAAAGATACAGTCGGCGGTGCTGACAATTCCTGTATTACCGCCGTCATACACGGCAATAACCGTCAAACCCTCTGTATTCAGAGGCTCGCCCCACAGATATTCGGTCTTAAATCCTTCGGAAAATTCAAGTCTTATTGCAACAGGAATTATATCCTCCTCATTTTCCGACAATGTAGCCTTTGATACAGACTGAACCTTATCTGTTATTTTCAGAGAGGCTTCGGCTGAAGTGTCGGTCTTCTGTGTTGACTGAATTTCTTTATTCTCCGAATTATCCGATTCGGCTAAGTTTGAATTTTGCTCGCCTTCCTGTTTATTTTGCAGGCTTTCTTCAGATGTCGTATCAGACTCTGAAACGCTTTCACTTTTTTCATTGTCCACTATCGTATTATCCGATTGAGTATATCCTAAGTCGTCAGCTTTCTCGTCGCCGTCTATAATGCCCCATTCCTCTAATCTTTGGCTGATTGAATTTGCCAAAGCTTAGGCAATATTGTAGTCAAATATTTTTGCAATAGCCGTATTTGCCGAAAACGCAGACAGTACAATCAAGCCTGCAACCAAGGCTACACGAATGCCTCTGTTAAGATTTTTTAGTCCTTTCTTCTCACAAGCCTTTATAATCTTTTCACTGCTGATAAGAGGTACCATCACGGCAAAGCCGTTGTCATTTCCCTGCTCAAGCTCAATAAGCATTTGAGTACACTCATCAATTAAGTCGCAGTCCATTTCAGCAAAATTTTTTAAAAGCTCATCATCAATTATTTCATTAAGCAATGCTTTTATCTCTGCGTTAAAGCCGTTATCATCAAGGATTGATGCAATGACCTTTTCGTTTACAAGAGTGTCCATTTTATCTCCTTTCCACTATACGGATATAGTTTTTTTAATCTTTTCTCTTAAACGCTGGAGGCGTTTTGCCGTTGCTGCCTTGGAAATATTAAGAATCTCCGCAACTGCGTCAATAGTTAAATCGTCTATGTATTTCAATTTCAGAAGCAGCTGCTCCTCGGGAGTAAGCACAGAATTTAATTGCTTATTGAGTAGCTCAAAATTGATATTACTGTCAATTTTATTCTGCTCGTCAATCAGCTTATCCTCGTACTCTGTAATGGGAACTGTTTTTTCTAATTGCCTTGACCTTTCATCAAAGCATTTCAAAACAAAGTTTCCGGCAGTTTTATAAAGGAAGGCTCTGGGATTTTCGATTTCTTCTTTGTTCAGCATTTTTTTGTATAAAACGATAAATGCGTTTTGCATACAGTCCTCTGCGCTGTTCTCATCCTTTAGCCTGACAATGCACATTTTGTAAATCGGACCTTTATATTCATTATAAATTTGTGTAAATCTATCCTGAACCGCCTTTTTATTTTTGTTGTCCAAGTAACGCCACCTCCTTTTCGCAATAACAAAATTTTGTTATCTGTTTAGTAGTACCTAAAGCGTAGTAAAAGTTGACACTTTTTTATAATAAACTTTTTAAATTCCTTTATCAACTGCCAAGATCTTCCGTATTTTATCATTTACGACCTTATATTTGCAAAAATGTGGGATATGTGATAAAATTTGTATGTGGCAATTTGATTAATTTTATTTGGAGCTGATGACATTATGTTAAACTGTTTGGCAGTAGGCTTGGGCGGATTTATCGGAGCCGTTATCAGATATCTTATGGGTTTAATACCGATTAAAAATCCTGCCTCATTTCCCGTTAATACATTTATAATAAACATTGCAGGTGCTTTTGCAATCGGATGTATAGCCTACGCAATGTCAAAAAATCAGAATATAGATTCACGGCTGATACTGTTTTTAAAGGTTGGAATCTGCGGTGGCTTTACTACATTTTCAACCTTTTCGCTTGAAACGGCTGAGCTTATAAAAAGCGGTTCTATTTTAACTGCCGTTATATATGTTGTTTTAAGCGTAGTTATAGGAGCTTTGGCGGTAATGCTTCCTGAGCTTGCTTTAAAATAATTTCTTTGTCACAAAAATTGAATATATCTATAAAAGAAGGACTGCAAGCCCATTTAACTGAGCCTGCAGTCCTTTTATCATTTATTTTGTTGTAACTGTCTTAACCTTTGACCAGCTTGAATAAACCTTTTTTCCTGCAACTACCTTGTATGTGCGAACTCTTACATAGTATTTTTTCTTACCTTTAAGCTTCTTAATTGTTGCTGATGTTGCAGAGCCCTTTTCTACTTCTGCGCCGTTCTCGTAGAACTTACCGCACAAGATACAAAAACCGCTGTCATCAGTGTGATCGATTTTCCATCCGTCGGTTTCGCAAGTCTCACCGGGAACTTTAACACTGATGAACGAAGCAACAGGATGCTCCGAGTCAGCAGGCTCCATTTCCGGATGAGCAGTTTTGAAAGCTGCCGGCAATGATGACCAGTTAGTAACTGTCAGCAAATGATCACATACAGGTGAAGCAAATACCTGAAATGGAATCATTGTCATTACCATTAATGCAGATAACAATAATGCAAGAAATTTTTTCATTTCCTCCTTTGAATTTTCTTGCGTAGAAAGATTGGTTGATAAATATGGAAATTTCTACATATCACATGTTTAGCCTGTTTCAGGCTATTTGTCAAGAGTAATTTTCAATTTTATTATTCTTTTATTATTACAGATTGAACGATTTCCGGAAGAAAACAATAGGGAGGTGAAAATATGCGAGAAAACAACCGTTATCCGAGAATTCGCGACCTGCGTGAAAATATGGATATTAACCAAACCAAAATGGCAAAGCTTCTTAATATGTCCCAAACAGGATATTCTGAATACGAAACAGGCGAAAATGACGTCCCAACAGCAATTTTGATTAAAATGGCAAGAATTCATAATGTAAGTGTAGATTACATTCTCGGTGAAACCGACATAAGAGATCGGTATCCACGTAGTAAAAATATTATTGACTTGTAATGACATAACAACATTCTAATGCTTTAAATGTTCCGGATAAAATCAATCGCAAATAATCGTTAATATGTGTCCGAATTTTTTGCAAAAATACTCCAAGTAGTATTCTTAGCATATTACTATCAATGTAATTAATTAATATAACTGTCCTTTTCATTATATTAATATACTATCTGCAAAAAAACGAATCGCATATTTGCTCACAATAACAGCCGATAAAATCGGCAAAAAAAATGCAGAGACAGGTACAGCACCTGCTCTGCATTTTTGTATATATCATAAGATGTGTAATCAGTCTTTAATATACTCCGTTTCTGTTCTTCCTCGATTGTTATCTTTAATAAAATTATCCCTGTCGTTCAGTCTCCATACACACTTATTGCGAATGTAATTGAGCTTTTCGGTAAAGGACATTTTATAATCAAACGGTCTCCTTTCAACCTCATCATATGCGGGGGTAGCAAGATAAGCATTTTCGGCTTTCACTGCACTTGCGGAAAGAATAACTATGTTTTCGTCATTAGGAAGATTTATTTTCTTATCCTTTGATGTATCAAGCTCAACTAAATAGAAATACATTCCCTTTGCATATACATCTTTACCGTCCTTATGGCTATGGGTAGAATCATATGCAAGCTTGCCGTCTTTAATATAGGCAGTCTCCTCAAAATCGTACAAATCCCACTGTGCAAATCTTTCAAAGCAGGAATTAATCTGACAATTTACGGTAGCTTCACCTACCTTAAGCTCTGCTTTTCTGTCACCGTTTAACGATGCACAAAGAAGGACTGTCTTATTTGCTGTATCAGGAACTGTAAAGGCTTGTCCCTTTGCAGTTAAAGCGTTGTTCTTATCCTTGTTAATATTGAACACAACGCCGTTTGATTCAATAATATCAGGTATTATTTCATAAGGAATTGTATATTCAAAGTCGCCTGTTTCACCCTGTCTTGTTATAATATTCTTATCAAAGGGAAGCTCAATAGGTGTACTTTCCGCCTTAATTCCCTGTATTGATGCGGTTTTCAACTTCAGGGCAAAGCTCTTGATTTCATATGGTTCAAAGTCTGTAACAAGCCTTCCGTCATTAACAGTTGCAGCTCCCTTTGGCTCCTCGCTTGCATAGATTTCTCTTGCTGATTCTATGCCGTCGCCAAGTGTTAAGGTGAAATCCTTTACAGATTTTTTAGTGCCTTCGCCGAGACGTACAACGATTTCATCGCTGTTTTCTGCTTTTTTGATTGCTCTTATAATAACATCATTTGTTGAAACTGAGCCAAAGGAGTATTCTGTTTTAAGAGATCCCTGATGCTTTGTGCATACATAGGCAGTCATAGGAGTAATAAATTTTCTTGCCTCAAGCTGGGTATCTGCTCCAACCTTACCCTTATGGCTGTAAATTGCATATGAGTATCTGTTAAGTCCCAAGTCCAAAAGTGACTGCATTGAGTCTATTCTGTAATTTCTCCGAGGAGTATGAAGAACAGTCATTCTCAAGGTGTTATCCTTAAACTTATCCCAGCCGTATTTACATTCGCTGATAACGGAAATACCGAAATCACCGCTCTTATCAGTCAAATCAACCCAGTTCTGTGCAGGCACCTCAAAAAGCTTTTCGCTCATATTTTCACGTTCTATTGCACAGAGACATGTGGAATAGTTTGTTTGCCATTTAGAGCCCGTAAAGTAATCCTTATTTTACGGACAGGTTTGGCGCGAACGCGACGCAAGCACGGAT
>CALYNW010000030.1 GCA_945224895.1 uncultured Clostridia bacterium | reverse complement strand
AATTTATACTTTTAACGGTTTATCAATAATTTGAATAATGTCTGCCTCTTTTTGAGTTAATATCAAGTATAATTACAAAACAGCCTAAAATCATAATTACAGACAGGGCAATATTTACGCTTGAAAGCTCTACAGGTACGGCACTGTTTGCGAATACGGCAAGCTCTACGGGAATAATTTTCAGAATTATTTTGCAAATGATATATGAAATCACGGCACCGATAATTCTGAAAATAAAAAAATCCCATAGCCTCATACCAACCTTTTTGATAATTCCCAAAAGCTGAAAGTGTATACAAAGACCGCCGAAGGCAAGGTAGGCGCTTGTTTCAGGCAGAGAAAAATTGTTTTTTGAGCAGACTCCGTTTGTAATTTCAATTAAAGGCATAAAGCGACTGTCAACAGTAATAATCTGTGAAATTGCGGAAAACAGAATTATGAAAGCCGTTATGTTCAAAACAGAGCCTACCGCCGAGGCTGTTGCGTCTGAAAGAGCGTCTCCGAAATTCTCCTTTTGAGTAAAGGAGTAGAATTTTTCACCTGTTCTTTTTTGTGTAAAGGAAAGGGCGAAGCCAATAATTACAGAGGAAAGAGCATTTGAAATAAAAAGTATAATTCCTGCCTTAGTATTTTGCATAACGGCAGTTCCAACAGCCGTAATAATAAAGCCTGCTCCGCCGCAGAAATTAAAGCGGAGCATTCTTTTTGCCTGCACTTGGTCAATTTCACCGCTTTCAAGTAATTCCTTTGTGAGTAATGCTCCTGTTGGATAACCTCCTAAAAGCCCTAAAAATACGGCAGGGAATGTAACGTACGGCAGGTTGAAAACACAGTGAGAAATAAAACCGAAGCATTTGGATAAAACGTCCTTTGCTCCGGTTTTCATTATTAGTAAAAAGATTATAAGCAAAGGCGTAAGGCTTGGTATAATAGTGCTTTGAGCGAGAATCAGTCCGTTAAGTGCTCCCTGCTTTGCATCGGCGGAAAAAAATATTAATACTCCTGCAAACAGCAGGAGAAATATTAGAAGAAAGCAGTCTTTGATTTTCATTTATTTCATATCCCTAACTCACAAATAATTTATGTATTTTATAAAGTATATGAAAATATATTTATTGATATTATTTTACTGTGATTTTATTTTACATTTTTTTCATTACCGTACATATATAATACACTCGGGACGTGTATATAATGAAAATATCGGAAAAAATTAAAACCAAAAGAAAAAATGTAAAAAATGACAGTCAAATAAATGTATGGATACAGCGGATATTATGGTTGGCAGTATCCTTTGCCATGAGCTTTTCGTCGGTAATCGGCGGGTGCTGTCCCTTTGCTATTTCTCTTATAACCGTTTCAAGCAGAAAGAACTTTTTGTTTTCTGCCGTAGGGGCAGGGCTGGGATACATAATTTTCTGTTCTCCAGAAAACGGAATAAGATATTTCAGCGCAGTTTTAATTTCAGCCTTGGGAACATTTGCGCTGAATATGTTTAAGGGTAAAAAGGAAGCCCTTTTGCCTATGATTATTTCCTTTCTCTCTGTGCTTTCCACGGGATTTGTTATGGATATTAAAAACGGCGCAGGTGCAGGAGAGTATGCGCTTACTCTCGGAGAAGCCATACTTGCTATGGGCGGAAGCTTCTTTTTCTTCAGGGCGGTAAATTGCAGTATTAAGCGTTTGAAATTCAAGGCTCTGCCTGTTACTGATTTAACCTGCGTTATGGTTTCTGCATCGCTTTTGTTATCGGGGCTGTCCTTTATTGAGATAAAGGGCGTTTCTCCCGCAAGAATATTAGCGGCTTTAATTATTTTATCATCTGTCCGCTTCGGCTCTCAGAGATGGGGTATGATTGTTTCTCTATGTCTTGGCTTTTCCCTTGGCATAAGCAGGGAAAACAGCCTGTTTCTTCTGGGAGCATATGCTTTTTCCGCTTTGGTCAGCAGTCTGTTTACCAATTTTTCAAGCCTTGGTATTGGTTTTAGCTTTACGCTGTCAATGGCATTTTTTGCTGTGGCGGCAAATATGGGCGGATTTTCCGTCTGCTGTGTTATTGAAAGCCTTGTTGCGTCTGTTATATTAACTCTGCTGCCAGAGGCAGTAACGGAAAAAATGTCGCAAATATGGGAAAACGGTGCTGATATTGCACCGGAGGGAAGCCTGCGCCAAAGCCTTGTTGTAAGGCTTCGATTTGCGTCATCTGCGCTTGCACAGGTTAGTGAAAGTGTCAGAGATGTCAGAGAAAAAATAAATATGCTCGGCAGGGGAGAGCCTATGGAAGGCGAGCTTAGAATGGTGGCGGCAGACCAATTTTTCTCCATATCCGATATGCTGGAGGACCTTGCCTTTGAATTTGACGAGGCAGAAAGCTTTGATTTTAAATCGGCAGGCAGAATAAGACGTATGCTTGGCGAGTACGAGATTTATCCCGAAAATATTTCGGTTGTTGCGGATAGGTTTGATAGGCTGAGAATTGAGATTCTTGCCCCTAAGGAAACAAAAGGGCTTGACAATCCCCGAATAAAAAATGAAATTTCAAAAATATGCAAGCGTGAATTTGAAAGAGGCAGAATAAGTGTTTCTTCGGCAGGACAAATGCTTTCGATGATTGAAAAGGCAAATTATAAAATGAGTATCGGCTTTGCACAATACTGTGCCGAGGGAAATCTGTGCGGAGATACCATAAAGACTATTAACGATTCACGTGGGCATATGATACTGATTATCAGCGACGGTATGGGTAAGGGAAGCAGAGCCGCCCTGGACGGAGCAATGGGTGCAGGACTGCTGTCAAAGCTATTAAGCGCAGGCTTTGGCTTTGACTCCTCTTTAAAGGTTGTAAACAGTGCTCTGCTTGTAAAAAGCAGTGAAGAAAGCCTTGCCACCCTTGACTGCGCCAGCATCGACCTGTTTACGGGAAAATGCGAATTTTTTAAGGCGGGAGCCCCTGCGTCATACATTATGAAACGAAACAGCCTTACAAAATGCGAGCTTTCATCTATGCCGGCAGGAATACTCAGAGGTATTGAGTTTGCAAAGCGGACAACCGTTCTTGCCGTGGGTGACGAAATAATTATGATGTCAGACGGTATAACCGATATAGGCGGAGAATGGCTTGAGCAGTTTTTGAGATATGACGACAGCGACAATCCAAACGATAAGGCAAAGGCAATACTTGACTTTGCCGTGAAAAATTCCGATGAACGCCACCGTGACGATATGTCGGTAATAGTAGCAAGGCTTATGAATAATTAAAAATGGCTGTGAAGATTATATTTCTTCACAGCCATTTTAGTATCTTAATTCAATTCTGATTTGCCTTCGGGAGTATCACGATAGTACTGCGTGAATGGGTGGAAGCGTTCCTGCTCCTCCCAAATTTCCTTTGCCTTAGGTGCCCAAGCCTTTGCGTACATATCGCATTTTGCACAAAGCTCGTCTGCACTTTCCGCTTTCATAAGGTTTGTGGATTTTGCACCTGTTTTGTTTACAAGATTTCTAAGTGCCTGTGGATTTTCCAGCATAGGACAGGGACGGAGCATATTGTCATTAAATGGCTGACCCTTGTAGTATTCATGGAAAAGAGGAGCCTTTAGACATTCAAGAATACTCTTTTCTCTGATGTTCGAGTCTGAATAGTGAATAAATACGCAGGGCTCAACGTCACCCTCGGAGTTGATGTGGAAGTAGTTTCTGCCTCCGGCAATACAGCCTCCCACAAATTCACCGTCATTCTGAAAATCAACTGTAAAAATCGGCTTGCCTGTTTTGGAATTTCTCTTTTCTCTTATTGCTCTGTATACGTGTTCACGTTGCTCGGGAGAAAGAAGCAGGCTTGTATCTGCGCCGCTTCCCACAGGCATATAGTGGAAATACCAAGCGTATCTTGCACCGTTTTCTATCATAAAATCATAGAATTCGTCAGAGGTAACTGCATCGTAATTCTGACTTGTATAGCAAACGGATGTACCGAAAAGACATTTGTGCTTTTTAAGAAGCCTCATAGCCTCAACTGTTTTCTGATACGCACCGTTGCCTCGTCTTGCATCATTTGTTTCCTCGTTTCCTTCAAGGGAAATGGCAAGTGCAAGATTTCCGCATTCCTTCATATCCTCGCAGAATTTTTCATCAACAAGGGTGGCATTTGTAAAGGAAAGGAAAATACAATCCCGGTTTTCTCTGGCAAGTGTTAATATGTCATTCTTTCTGATTAGAGGTTCTCCGCCTGTAAACATATAAAAATGAGTTCCAAGTGCCTTAGCCTCACGGATAACCTTTCTCATTTCATCAAGAGTAAGACTCGATTTATGACCGTATTCAGCCGCCCAACAGCCCTTGCATTTCATATTGCAGGCAGATGTGGGGTCCATAAGAATTACCCAAGGAATATTGCAGTTTTCAACCTCTCTTTTTTTACGAATGGTTGAAGTGCCGATAAGCCCTAAATCAATACCGAAGGTCAGTACAGCCTTTCTCAAAAAGTCTCCGTCAACCTCGTCAAGACCTCTGAAAAGAAACTGATGCCATATATTATCCTTGTCGGAAATAATTTCAATAGGCTTTGTAAATGTGCTTTCGGGATACATTTTTCCTGCAAAGACCTTGCCTATTTTAATAAGCTTCAGCATATTCTTTTTTGGATTTTTGTAAATGTACTTAAACAGTCTGTCTCCTACAAGGTGAAGCGCCTTGC
This sequence comes from uncultured Clostridia bacterium, assembly GCA_945224895.1. Lineage (GTDB taxonomy): Bacteria > Bacillota > Clostridia > Oscillospirales > Acutalibacteraceae > Eubacterium_R. The sequence goes on along the minus strand of CALYNW010000030.1, from coordinate 3,657 downwards.
TTTTAATTTGTGACATATATTACTCCTTTACATAACCTCGGGAGCGGTTATTTTAAGCATTGTAAGAATGTTGTTAATTGTATCTTTAACTGCTTTGCAGAGATAAAGCCTTGCCTGCATTAAGCCCTCATCATCAACCATAACCCTCTGAGCGTTATAGAACTTGTGGAAAAGAGTAGCAAGGTCAATAACGTAGTGAGTGATTTTAGCAGGGTCATATGCTTTAGCGGCTGAAATTATTTCATCGGTAAGCATTGAAAGGTGGCGGATAAGCTCCTTTTCCTCCTCTGATGACAGAAGAGCAAGCTCCTCATCAGTGGGTGTTTTGAGGACTATTCCCTCGCTTTCAGCCTTTTTGATTATTGAGCATATTCTTGCATGAGCGTACTGAACGTAGTATACAGGATTTTCGCTTGACTTTTTAGCGGCAAGCTCCAAATCAAAATCAAAGTGAGAGTTTGGCTCACGGAGATTAAAGAAAAATCTTGCGGCGTCAAGTGGAACCTCGTCAATAAGAGTATTCAAAGTAATAGCCTTGCCTGAACGCTTGGAGAGCTTAATTGTTTCACCGTCTCTTACAAGCCTTACCATCTGCATAATTACAATGTCAAGCCTTGATGCGTCAAGCCCTAAGGCAGTCAGAGCCGCTTTCATTCTGGGAACATATCCGTGATGGTCAGCGCCTAAAACATCTATTGCCTTGTCATAGCCTCTTGTAACGAGCTTGTTATAGTGGTATGCAATATCGGGAACAATATAGGTAGGCAGTCCGTTGGCACGGATAAGAACTATATCCTTATCATTGCCAAATTCCGAGGCTTTGAACCATAAAGCTCCGTCCTGCTCATATGTTACGCCTTTTTCTTTTAGTGCACTTATGACTTTATCAACGGAGCCGTCATTGTGCAGGGTTGATTCTTTAAACCATTTGTCGTATTTAATTCTGTATCTGCCAAGGTCCCTTTCAAGACCTGCAATATTTTTCGGCAGAGCAAAATCAACAAGAGCCCTTCTTCTTTCTTCGGTAGTGGCTGAAACGTATTCGTCGCCGTATTCCTTAATGAAATTTTCTGCGTGCTCGGTAATGTCTGCACCGTGGTATGCGTCCTCGGGCATTTCAATACTGCTGTCAAAATGCTGAAGATATCTTATCTCAAGGGAAAGGCCGAATTTTTCAATCTGATTTCCTGCGTCATTAACGTAAAACTCTCTGCTTACGTCATAGCCTGCCCAGTCAAGAACAGAAGCAAGGCAGTCGCCGATTGCACCGCCACGGGCATTACCTATGTGCATAGGTCCCGTAGGGTTTGCGGAAACAAACTCAACAATAACCTTTTTACCCTCACCGTAATCGGATTTTCCGTAGGTATTTCCGCAGGCAATAACATCCTTTAAAATTTCGCTGTAATAATTCTGTGAAAGGAAGAAATTTAAAAATCCCGGACCTGCAATTTCGGCACTGCTGAAAAGAGTGTTTGAAAGGTCAATGTGGCTGAGTATGCTTTCGGCAATAGCCCTTGGAGCCTTTTTAAATGCTCTTGCACCTGCCATTGCGGCATTTGAGGAATAGTCGCCGTTTGCTTTGTTAGACGGTCTTTCGATAATGAATTCGGGAATTTCCGCCTCGGGTAGCTCGCCTGCCTGAATAGCGGTATTTATTGCCTTTGTTATTATATCCTTTAATGCTTTTTCTGTTTCCTTAACTATTTTTGACATCGTTTTACTCCTGATTGTTTTTATATACCATTCTGACTTCATTTCTTGAAGCAAGAGCACCGTTTAAATCTATATCGTAGCAAAAGGTAAATCTTCCGTCACCATCATTTATTTCGGCTTCAATGGAATGACCTGCAATTCCCATAAGGATATCGCCGTATTCCGTGCCGTAATGGCATAGATTTCTGCCCGATTTTTCGATTACAAGTCTTGATTCATAGGCTCCGCTTCTTGTCATTTCAACAAGTTTTTCATCCTTTGAAATTCTGACCGTAACATCTATGGGAGCAAAGGGCGGTTCCTGCTGTTCTGTATATTTTACAATATAGCTGTCCTCTGTGTGCTCTATTGTTCCTACAGTGGTAAGCTCTGTTTTGTCCCTTTGACCGTCTATTCTCTGAGTCCCTGTTATTTCCAAAAGTATTTTATCCATTTTTACTTCCTGTTTTACTATATTACTCCCCCACGCTTGATTGCCAAATCAATAAGTCTGTCTATCAGCTCTCTGTACGAAACTCCCACAGCCTCAAAAAGCTTGGGGTACATACTGATAGGTGTCTGACCGGGGATTGTATTTATTTCGTTTAAAAGAACCTTTCCATCATCTGCCGTTACGAAAAAGTCAACTCTTGAAAGTCCCTCACAGCCCATTGCCTTATATGCCTTAACGGCTGCTTCACGTATTTCGTCTCTTTTTTCTTTAGAAAGATTTGCGGGTATGCAAAGCTGTGAAGGATTGTTATATTTTGCATCAAAATCGTAAAATTCAGCAGATGCAATAATCTGACCGACCTCGGCAGCCACAGGCTCCTCGTTGCCCATAACGGCACATTCAACCTCAAGTCCGCTTATAAATTCTTCGAGAACAGCTTTTTTATCCTCCTTAAAGGCAGTAGCCATGGCTGTTTTCAGCTCTTCTCTCGTGTGAGCCTTTGAAATTCCCACAGAGGAGCCTGCGTTTGCAGGCTTTACAAATATGGGAAGCCCCAGCTTTTCTATTGCCTCGTCAAGGCAAAGGTCGGGATTTTTACTGTAATCATATGTGGTGTATGCACACCATTTAGCCTGAGCAATTCCGACGGCATCTGCAACAGCGTTTGCTATTGCCTTATCCATACAAACCCCTGATGATGTTGAGTCACATCCCACAAACGGAATCTGAGCAAGCTGAAAAAGACCCTGAATAGTTCCGTCCTCACCGTTTTTACCGTGAAGAACAGGGAATACTGCGTCAAGTCTTATGATATCTCCCTTTGCTGTTACGATACCGTGAACAGATGCATCGGGAGAAATAAATGCAGGAATAAGGCTTGGGGAGTTAAGCCACATATCATTAGGTAAAAGGTTAACATCATCATTGAAGATATACCATTTTCCCTGCTTTGTAATTCCCAAAAGCACAAGGTTATATTTGTTAATATCTATGTTTGATATGATACCCTTTGCGGATATACAGCTGATATCATGCTCCGATGATACACCGCCGAATACAATAGCAAGAGTAATTTTATTCATAATGAATCCCTCCATTAGGAATTTAATAGGCATATGCCGAGAACGCGAAAAAACAAAACGCTGTTTTTCGATTTTAATTCATAATATTGTATCACAAGAATTGTCAATAATCAATAGAATAAATATTTAATATTGTATTATTAAATAATATTAAAAATTTTAGTGACAAATGACATCTGTAATGTTATAATATCTAGGAATATTATCTAAACTAATTAGTATGGTGAGATATTATGGAAACATCCCAGAAATTTAAAAAATTCAGAAATAATACGCTTTTAAAAAGCATTATAATTCCGATAATTACAATTATTTTGTCTGCACTGATATTTTATATGACTATTCCTTATATAGAAGAGGCACTCCCTAACGGAGAAGAATACAGTGAGCAGACTGTACAGACAGAGGCAATTGAAAATGAATAAG
>CALYNW010000029.1 GCA_945224895.1 uncultured Clostridia bacterium | reverse complement strand
GATTTCCGAAAATTTCGGTCTTAGGCTTGAAACAATTTATTTCGGCGGAGGAACACCAACAACCCTTTCCGCAGAGCAGTTGACAAGGCTTTTTGATACAATAGAAAATAATTTTGACCTGTCAAATCTCAGAGAATATACCGTTGAAGCCGGCAGACCGGATACTGTCACCGAAGAAAAGCTTATGGCTTTAAAATCGGCAGGTGTGGGCAGAATAAGCATAAATCCTCAAAGCTTTAACGATAAGGTCCTTGAAGCAATCGGCAGAAAGCATACAAGCAGGCAAACAGAGGAAGCCTTTGAGCTTGCAAGAAAATGCGGTTTTGAAAATATTAATATGGATTTGATTGCAGGACTTCCTATTGATACACTTGAGTCCTTTGAAAACAGCGTTGACAGGGCAGTAAGCCTGGGTGCAGAGTCTGTAACAGTCCATACCCTTGCAATGAAAACAGCCGCATATCTCGTAACAAAGGAAAATGCCTTTGATTTTTCGGACAGATTAATTACCTCCGATATGGTTGACTATTCGGATAAAAGGCTTCACGAAAGCGGCTATTATCCCTATTATATGTACAGGCAGTCAAAGTCACGAGGTAATCTTGAAAATGTAGGCTGGTGCAAGCCGAATTGCGATTGCCTTTATAACGTCTATATGATGGACGAAACCCATTCTGTTTTTGCCGCCGGTGCAGGTGCAGTAACAAGGCTGAAAAATCAGCATACGGAAAAAATCGACAGGATATATAATTATAAGTATCCCTATGAGTACATAGATAATTTTGACGAGGCTTTAAACAGAAAAAAAGGAATAATTAAATTTTATAATGAATATTAATTTTATGAACAATTTGTATTGCATTATTTTACATCTTGTAATATAATAATATTAGAGGTGGTAATAATGCCAATTAAATTCAGCAATATTTTCGGTTCCGCACAGGAATCCTTTAATAACGAAAAGCTGGAAGAGGTTTTAAATAAAACCAAAGACGTAGCGGAGTCAATGAGCAAAAAAAGCGCAGAGCGTATTGAACTCAGCAGAAAAAAGGTTGAGCTTTTTGACATAAAGGCAAGGCTTTCCAAGCTTTATGAAAAGTACGGTAAGCTTCAGTACGGTATTCGTATCGGTGATGAAATCGGTCAGGAGGTACTGACTGATTATGAAAATCAGATAGCCGAGCTCAGAGAGAAAATTGATATATATACAAAGGATATAGATGAGGCAAAGGCGGCATTTAACGAGTCAATGGCTCAGGCGGCAAAGCGTACCCGTGACGTCTTTTGTCAGGACGGCAGGGAGGTTCAGTCCGACGATGCTGTTGATGTCACCGTTTCGGGTGATGACATTACCGTTGAGGAGGTCACTCCCGACAGCAAGTAATATATCTTTTTTCAAATATGCTCACAGAAGTTTAAAGACAGTACGTTTGTGCTGTCTTACTTTTTATTATAAGGTGATTTCTTGGGCAGAAGCAGACAGAATATTAAGCAGAGATATATTTCCTGTGCATTTATTCTTTTGATATCTACGGTGGTTGTAAAAATAATCAGTGCAGTATATAAAATACCGCTGACAGCATATATCGGTGCAACAGGCAGGGGATATTTTTCTCTTGCCTATAATCTTTGTTTGCCTATTCACGCTTTGACAATGGGAGCCTTTCCCATTGCTCTTTCAAAGCTTGTCAGCACATATAACGTCAAGGGTGATTATCTTAAAATAAAAGCAGTAAAAAAAGCCTCGGGCAGACTGTTTTTTATTATCGGTGTTGCAGGTCTTGGGGTTATGTTGATAGCCGCAAAGCCATATTCAGAGGCTATCGCCTCGTCACCAAAAAGCATTTATACAATTTTAGCCCTTGCTCCGTCTGTTTTCTTTTCCTGCCTTGCCGCCGGCAAAAGAGCCTTTGCCGAAGGCTATCTTGATATGAAGCCGACTGCAATCAGTCAGATTATTGAGGCACTTTTTAAAATGGTGTTTGGCTTGCTTTTAGCAAGGTATTCCATGTCTGCTTTGTATGATTTCTATGTAAAGACAGGCACGGTATTAGGTAACGTTGTAAACAGCGAGGAGGAGGCTTTGGCAGCGATATATCCGCTGACCTCTGCGGCGGCAATGGCGGGAGTTACCCTTGGCAGTATTGCAAGCTGGATATTTGCAGGCATATATACAAGCTGTCGATATAAATCCTTTCCGTCAGGAAGAATTGACGTTAAGGAGGCAATGAATGAGCTTGTTATGTTTTCCGTGCCGTTAGTAGGTGCAACGGTATTTCAGAGCATTTCAAATTTTGTCGATACCGCAAGTATTCAGTATGCTCTTTCACTATGTGATAGCAATACATTACTGCTTCGGTATCCACAGGCAGGGGAGGATGTATATACATATGTTTACGGCATTTATTCGGCAGCACTTGATTACAAAAATCTTGTGCCGGGAATAGTAATGGCTCTTGGTGTAACTGCCGTGCCTGCCGTCAGTGCCGCATATGAAAGCTCACAGGAGCATTTTTCCTCATTGATGACAAGTATACTGAAATACACCTCTATTCTTGCTTCAGCAGGAGGAGTAGTCCTTTCTCTTTTCAGCAGGGATATACTTAATTTGTTCTACGGCTCAAATAATGCTGATATTGTTGACGGCGGTGAAGGGCTTTTGTTTTTATTCGGCGTAACTATGATGCCCTGTTGTATTGCGTCAACTGCGGTATTTTGTGTTCAGTCGCTGGGATATTCAAAGCAGACTATTGCACCCTTTGCAGTATCATCCGTTGTAAGAGCGTTAATAAATTACTTCGTGGTAGGAAATGTCGAAGTAAATATTTTGGGTACGGCATATTCAAATTTTGCAGGCTTTTTTATAATAACCGTGTGGTGTCTTGCTATAATAAGAAAGAAAACAAACTGCCGTATAAGATATAAGGAAATATTTATAAAGCCTGTAATTTGTACATCTGTCACATTTTTTGCCGTAAAATTCATCAGAGAGGGTATATTTAACGGCTTGTCGGAATTTGTATCCTTTGGGCTAAGTGTATTAGTATGCATCGTAATTTTGATAATTCTGCTGTTTTTGTTCAGGTGTATTTCTTTTAAAGAGCTTAAAAGCTTTAAATAAATGTAAAAAATCGGCTTAAATACTTGAAAAATCAATTCATTTATAGTATTATCATAATGACAAGTTAATCGAAAGTGAGCAGCAATTATGGTTGATTTTGAATTTAAGGATAGATATGATATCAATGATTTAATTTCCCTTATTGCTTTGCTCAGAGCACCGGGAGGATGTCCTTGGGACAGAGAGCAAACGCACCGTTCTATCAAGAAGAATTTTATTGAGGAAACCTATGAGGTTATTGAAGCTATCAATAAAAACAGCACTGACGGTTTAAGAGAAGAATTAGGGGACGTCCTTTTGCAGATTTTGCTTCATACGCAAATGGAAAGTGAAGCAGGCAATTTTGATTTTAACGATGTGTGCGATGAGCTTTGTAAAAAGCTTATTGTGCGTCATCCCCATGTTTTCGGTGATGTTAAAGCGAGTAACACCTCTGAAGCGTTGTCAAGCTGGGATGCTGTTAAGCAAAGCATCAAGGGCATTAAAAAGCAAAGCGAGGCTATGGACAGTATACCTGTTGAGCTTCCTGCTTTAATGAGAGCCCAAAAGGTGCAGAGTAAGGCGGCTAAGGTCGGCTTTGACTGGGAAAATCAAAACGGTGCTTTTGAAAAACTTAGCGAAGAGATTGACGAGTTGAAAAATGCCGTAAGCCTGAATAATCAGGACAATATTAAGGAAGAGCTCGGAGACGTTCTTTTTTCCTGTGTAAATATTTCAAGGTTTTTAGACGTTGACAGCGAGGAGGCGCTTAAAGCCTCTACGGACAAGTTTGTCAGCCGTTTTAAAATTGTTGAGGATTTGGCAAGGGAAAAGGGTATATCAATGAAGGATTCCTCCTTAGAGGTCCTTGATGAATTATGGGATAAGGCAAAAGAAAAATTAGCTGATTAACAGCAAAAACGGAGGAAATTAAAATGAACAAAACAGAACTTGCAGCAGCAGTAGCAGCAAAAACAGGTCTTTCAAAGAAGGATTCAGAGGCAGCAGTTTCAGCTGTTCTTGACTCAGTTAAGGACGCTCTTGCTGAGGGAGATAAGGTTTCTCTTATCGGTTTCGGTACATTCTCAGTTAAGGTTCGTGCAGCTCGCACAGGTCTTAACCCACGTACAAAGGAAACTATTGAAATTCCTGCAGCAAAGGTTCCTGCATTCAAGGCAGGTGCAGCTCTTAAGGACGCTGTAAAATAAGCTTAAACAAAAAGAAGGCACCGTTTTGCGGTGCCTTTTTTAACGGAGATGTATTTATGCGACTTGATAAATATTTAAAGGTTTCCCGAATTATTAAACGCAGAACGGTTGCAAACGAAGCCTGCGACGCAGGTAAGGTTGAGGTAAACGGAAAAATTGCCAGAGCGTCGTATGACGTTAAGGTTGGCGACGAAATTAAAATAACCCTCGGAGCAAGGGCAAATACCTACAGGGTTTTGCAGGTGACTGAGCACGCATTAAAAGAGGACGCCTTAAAAATGTACGAACAGATTTAAATATATAAAATATAATATTAAGCGAAATCACTGCATAGAATTTATCAGGTGATTTTATGGAAAACGCAACAGAGCATACCTTAAATCTGACAAACCGTGAAACTCTTTCCCTTACGGGTATAAGTGATGTTGACTCCTTTAACGAGGAGGAGATACTTGCCGTCTGCTCCTGCGGAGAGTTGACGATAAAGGGTGATATGCTTCATATTGAGGAGCTTAATCTTGAAAGCGGTATTTTAACCGTCAGCGGAAAAATCGTTTCATTGACCTACAGCGAAAAGTTTTCCTCCACATCGCTGTTAAAGAGGCTGTTCGGTGGCTGAGGGGCTGTTTTATGCTCTGCTTACGGGAGTATTGCTCGGTGCTGTTTATGATGTATTTCGCTTTTTTAGGTTGATATTTAATTCGAATTTTATCCTTGATTTTCTTTTTTGGATACTGACTGCCTTTGTGGTGTTTTCCTTTCTTTTGATATTCAATAACGGTGAAATCAGAGGGATTTATCTTCTTTTATTTTTTGCAGGCTTTGTTTTTTATATCCTTACACTTGGATATGTTACTAAAAGCATTGAGGTTAAATTCGCAAAAATGGTTAAAATTCGGTTAAAAAAAGTGAAAAACAAACTAAAAAGTTTTAAAAAAGTATTGCATTTTGTAAACGATGTATACTATAATATAAAAGTAAAAGTGTTAAAACCCTTTATAAAAAAGACCGTAGGTGACAAGGATGAAGAAAAGCAGTGAAAACGGTAAAAATTCAATATTAAAGCTTTTAAAGGATAAGAAGGCTTTTACAGTTATTTCCGCTTTGTTTTTGACGGCGCTTTTTGTTGCGTTTGGTATAAGCACCGTAAATCAGCGTGCCGATATCAGCAGACTTGAACAGCAGAAGGCTGAAATCAGCGCTAAGTATGATGAACAGACTAAGGAAAATAAAGAGCTTCAGGCAGTCCTTGACAGCGAAAATAAGGACGATTATATAGAAAAGAAAGCCCGTGAGAAGGGCTATGTTAAATCGGACGAGGTTGTTTTTTACGACATTTCAGCGTCTGAATAGTCTGAACAAATTTAATTATCAGGACCGAGAGCATCTCGGTCTGTTTTTTTGCAGAGGTAAGTATGAGATTATTAATGACGGCTCCCTGTCTGCTTGGACTTGAGGGACTTGTGGCGGACGAGCTTAAAATGATGGAGGCGGAAAATGTTTCTGCCGAAAACGGAAGAGTATTTTTTGAGGGCGACGAATCAATTTTAGCAAGGGCAAATATAAACAGCCGTTATGCCGAAAGGATTTTGATAGTCCTTGACCGCTTTTATGCAGAAACCTTTGAGGAGCTTTTTCAGAGTGTAAAGGCATTGCCTTGGTCGGAATTTATCGGCTCTGAGGATACCTTTCCCGTCAAGGGCTACAGTATAAATTCAACACTTCATTCAGTTCCCGACTGTCAGAAAATTATAAAAAAGGCAGTTGTTGAATCCTTAAAGCAGGACTATAACATCTCTTGGTTTGAGGAAAGGGGACCGGTTCATCAAATTCAGTTTTCCATTATGAAAAACGAAGTGACAATTATGCTTGATACAAGCGGTATCGGACTTCATAAAAGGGGATATCGTCCTGAGTCAAACGACGCCCCTATCAGAGAAACTCTTGCGGCGGCACTTTGCGGACTTTCAAGGCTAAGGCATTATCATATGCTTTACGATCCCTGCTGCGGCAGCGGAACCATTCTTATTGAGGGTGCAATGATGGCAAATAATATTGCACCGGGAATTAACAGAAACTTTGAGTGCGACAGGTGGGGCTTTATTCCCGAAGCAGTTTGGAAGCAGGAAAGGGAACGCTGTCACGATATTATTAAAACAGATACGGATTTTACTGCCTTCGGAAGTGACATTGATTTTCATTCCCTTGAGCTGACAATGAATAATGCAAGGAGAATTAAGGTTGATAAATTTCTTCGCCTTGAGCAGACGGATATAAAGGATTTTGCACCGTCAACTGAAAAGGGAACGCTTATAACAAATCCGCCATACGGTGAAAGAATGTTAGATATCAAAACAGCAAAAAGCATTTATCGTATTATGGGCGAAAAGTTTGTTTCAAGGCACGGTTGGTCCTACGGCATAATTTCTCCCGACGAGGAATTTGAAAAAGCCTTCGGCAGAAAGGCTGATAAACGCCGTAAGCTATATAACGGTATGATTAAATGCCAATATTATATGTACTTTAAATAAAACAAACCGCATCTTGTGAGCTTCAAGATGCGGTTTCTTATATATAATTCATTTAATATAAAGCTTCATTACCTGCTCCTTTGCCTTTTCTTCAAGGCTGTCATCAAGAGGTGCAAGCTCTGTTTTGCCGTATTTATTTTCAATCGCCTTTGATATGAGCAAATCTGCAAGCTGTGGATTTTTCGGCAGTACGGGACCGTGGGAATATGTGCCGAAGGTGTTTTTATATCTGACACCCTCAGTGCCGTCCTCACCGTTATTGCCGTAGCCCTTTATAATTGTTCCAAGAGGTTCTATGCATTTTCCCAGATAGGTGCGTCCGCTATGATTTTCAAAGCCCACAACCTCAATACCTTCCTTAGTTTTGTAGGCATAATTGCCTATCATACGTTCTTCCTTGCCCTCTGTGTAAAAATCAAGAGCACCCATATATTCAAGCATTTTGCCGTCATAGGTTTTGTAGTATTTTCCGAGCATTTGATAGCCGCCGCAGATAGCAAGCAAAGGCGTACCGTTTTGGATAGCCCTGTTAATTTCGATATCCTTGCCCTTTTTCAAATCGTCAAGGAGAACGTCCTGCTCAAAGTCCTGACCGCCACCGATAAAAAGTATATCGTAGTCGTCAGCATTAAAAGCCTTGCCCATAGTTATTGCGTCAGTCTGAACGTCAATTCCTCTTGATTTCATACGGACTGTAAGGGCGATAATATTTCCTCTGTCGCCGTAGAGATTAAGCATATCGGGATAAAGGTGTCCAATTCTGATAATCATTCCCAAAACTCCTTTCCGCCCAAACGCTTTGCTATAACAGGTCGCATTGCCATCATTGATGTGTAGGTAGGAACAATGTAAACATCTCTGCCTTGGCTTACGGCGATGTCAAGCAGCTTGTGATAATCCTCGTTTTCAATTACCTTGATTTCTCTGCCGTTTGTACCTTCGTACTTAACTCTTATAGCCATATCATAACAACGCTTACCGCAAACGTAAATTTCCTTAACATTCTGCTTTTTAAATATATCTGCAAAATCAACGTCCCAAATCCAGCTTATATCTCTGCCGTCGGCGCCGTTATCGTTAAGGCTGATAAAGAGTGAAAAGTCTTCCTCAACCTTTGTAAGAAAGCTCATAGTTTGGCTGAAGCCGGCAGGGTTTTTAACAAGAATTACGTTGATGTTATTGTTACCGCTCTTAAACTGCTCCATTCTGCCGAAGGCACCGCTGAAATGCTCAATGGCGCTGATAACTGTTTTTTCGTCAATTCCGATTGAGGACAGTGCCGCCGCACAGCCCACAGCATTGTAAACATTATATGCTCCGCCGATATTTACCTTGATGATATTTTTACTGCCCTTAAAATCTGCAACAACTATTGAGTGGTCCTTGCCAAGCTCCTCAACAGATGTAACTGCAAAATCAGGCTCAGGTCTTTTATATCCGCATTTACTGCAAACAAAACCCCCTAAATGACCATAGGTGTGATAAGTGTAATCATATTCGTTTTTACAGAAAATACAGTATTTGGCGTCACTGATTTCGGGAGCCTTTGCGTTTTTATCAAAGGGAACGCTGACACCGAAGGTAACAATTTTATTCGGTATCTCTCTGGACATAGAGTATGTCAGAGAGCAGTCAGCATCAAGGCATACAACAGCGTTAGGCAGGTTTTTAACCGATTCCCTGTCTCTTATACACATCTCCGAGCCCACGAGACTAGGAATGAGCTCGTATGC
>CALYNW010000028.1 GCA_945224895.1 uncultured Clostridia bacterium | reverse complement strand
TACACGCGTAAGATCGTCGGCAGCGTCAGATGTGTATAAGAGACAGCGTCTGCGTCGCTGTGTCCTAAAAGCCCAACATCACTTGGAATATCAACACCGCCTATTATACATTTTCTGCCCTGTACAAGCCTATGTACATCATAGCCGTGACCTATTCTCATTACTTTTCACCTCTCATTTTTAAAATGCTTTCAGCCATAGGAATATCCTCTGGAGTAGTGATTTTAATATTAGTATATTCACCGATAACAACATTAACCTTTCTTCCGAGATTTTCAACAAGTCGGCAATCGTCTGTAAAATCCTTGCCCTGCTTTTTTGCAAGGTCAACCGCTTTAAGATACTGAGAAAAATCAAAGACTTGCGGAGTTCTGATAGAAATTAAATTTGACCTGTCGGGAGTTCCCACTATCTGCAAATTTTCGTCGACAATCTTTATTGTGTCCTTTGGAGTTACGCCTACTGCGGCGGCTCCTGTTTCCTTTGCTTTATTTACGGTATCGGTTATTTCCTTTTCGGTAACAAGCGGTCTTGCACCGTCGTGGATAATGATTAAATCACATTCGTCAATGGTTTCAACAGCGTTCATAACACTTTCCTGCCTTGTAGCACCGCCAAAGCAGTAGGAAAGGTCATATTTACTGAGATGCTTTTCAAATTCGTTAAGGTCGCTTTCACGTATAACAACAATGATTTCGTCAACTTCACTTATATTTGAAAATGCTTTAACGGTTCTTTCAATTACGGTTTTACCGTTTATTTCAAGCAATAATTTGCTTTTATCGCTTTTCATTCTTGTTCCGCTTCCTGCCGCAAGTATTACCGCAACATTATTCATTTTTAAGCTCCTCCGTTTCCTCAAGGGTAGGAGTTACATACTCCGTTTTGTAGGGATTATAGATAACATAACCGGGCTTTGCACCGTTTGGCTTTTTAACATTTTTAACAAGGGTGTAGTCAACCGCAACATTTGACGACTCCCTTGCTTTACTGAAATATGCGGCAATAACTGCACAGTCGTGAATAGCTGTATCGGTGATTTCCGTTCCCGAGGTTTCGCAAATTACATGACTGCCTGCCGTATCCTGAACATGAAACCACGTATCATAGTTCTTTGCAGTTTTCAAGGTCAGCCTATCGTTCATTAGGTTATTTCTGCCCACTAAAACATTAAATCCATCTCTTGTTGTAAACTGCATTGGCTTAAGTGATTTAGTGTTTTTATTTTTGTTCTGACCTCTTTTGATATAACCGCCTGCTGCAAGCTCCTCTTTTATTTCGGATATTTCGCTGTCGGTTTTTGCTCTTGACAGCTCATCAATTACTGTGTCAAAGTAATCTGCCTCCGCCTTTGCCTGCGATATAAAGTCATTAAGCTTACTTTCGGCAATTTGCTTTTTTCTGTATTCCTTATAATATTTTTGAGAATTTTGCGACGGTGTCATTGTCACATCCGCAGGAATTCTGATAATTTTATTATCGTCGTAATAATTTTCAAGGTCATAATACGGTGCACCCTTTTCAAGCCTATACTGATTAGCACTTATCAAATCACCAAAAAGTTTGTAGGTTTCCTTATCCCTGCACTCATCAAGCTCATTTTGACGGTTTACTGCTTTTCTGACTGCTCTTTCCTGCAAGGTAGTAAGAGCTTTAAACAGATCTGAAGAACGAGCCTTAATTCTCATTAAGCGGACCTTTTCATAATAGAAGAAGTCAAGAAGCTTAGAAAAGCTTTCATATGTTTTGATTTCTGCAATATTGCCGTACTGCTTTACATCAATAAATGTAAAGTCCTTTGGAGTTTCAACAATAACTGCGGTGGGAACGGGATTCTCTGCCATTTTCTTAAATTCCTCTAATGACAGACCGTTTTCAATCTCCCTGCAAACTATAGGCTAAACACCCTTAACAGTTTCCAAAAAAGCCTTATAAATACCTTTATTACTTACGGCAATTTTTTCTTTAATTACAGAAATATCGTCAGTAAAAATATTCAGCTTATCCTGAGCAGGCGGAGCAACATATGTCACACCGGGTAAAATTTCTCTTATATGAGATTTACTTTCATCAACTCTTTTTAATGAGTCGATAATTCTGTTATCACTGTCAACAAATATTATATTAGAATACTTGCCCATTATCTCGATGATAAGAGCATAATTTGTTTTATCCCCAAGCTCGTCAGTTCCACTGAAATTTATTCTTAAAATTCTTTCAAGATTATCCTGCTCAATAGATGTTATCCAAGCGCCTGTAAGCCTTTTTCTCAGCATTAGGCAGAACATAGGAGGCTTAGGAGGATTTTCGGGAGCAAATTCGGTAAAATGTATTCTTGCCGAATCTGCGTTACAGGACATTAATAGCTTTCTGCTACCCTCTCTTGAACGAAGAGAAATTACAATTTCATCCCTTGAGGGCTGATGAATTTTATCAACCCTACTGTCAACTGCAAATGAGGCTATTTCATTTTTTAAATGATATAAAAAAATTCCGTCAAGAGCCATAATTATATTTCGGAAACAGGATTTTCAACAGGTGCAATTAAAAATTCCACATCTGCAAAAGCCTGTTCAAGTCTTTCTTTAAGCGTTAAAAACGGAACATTCTCCGTTTCAAAGTGACCGGCAGAAATAACTGCATAGCCGATTTCATAAGCATCAAGCATTTCGTGATACTTTATTTCGCCTGTAACAAAGCAGTCGGCATTTTCCATAGCATCTGCCATATACTCACTGCAACCGCCACCGCCTACTGCAACACGCCTAATAATCTTTTCAGTATCTGTGTATCTGAGTCCGTGAGTACCGAGAATTTCCGCAACATAAATTGCAAAATCGTCAATGCTCATTTCCTCCTCCAAATCACCCACAACAAGCATAGTGCCGTCGATGTGTCTTGTATTTTTTAGATTCAAAAGTTCGGCAAGATTATCATTGATACCGCCTATTGCTTTATCAAATGATGTATGTGCACTTATTGAAGCAATGTCGGAATTGATAAGATCATAAAGGGCAGTATCAGCCTCAATCTTTTTTAACGGACTGAATATTATAGGGTGATGAGTCAATAGCAAATCTGCTTCCACACACTTGGCAAAATTCACTGCCTTTCTGCAAGGGTCAAGGCTCATAACTACCCGTCTAACCTCTTTATCTATACTGCCTACAAGAAAGCCTGTGTTATCCCAAGTCTCTGCATTGTCATAAGGTGCAATTTTATCTATGTAATCAAATATATCTTTAACTGTTGTCATATAATTATCTCCAAGGCTGAAATTATATCTGAATAATCCTCACCTGATTTTGATTTATTTTTAAAGTAATTAAGCAGATGTTCAAAATATTCCTTATTAGAAAAATCCCTTATATTTCCGATAAAATAATCCACTCTGCTTTTAGGTATTATTTTACCGGTATAATATGCGTCAAAGACATTATAATAATGCCTGCCGTCTTTAACTATGATATCGTTTTTTATTTCAAATCCGTTATCATAAAGAAATTTTCTTGCCACTTCAGGATGAGTCATAGGCTGAAGAATAATATGCTTATCCTTAACATAGCTGTGACGTGAAAGAATATCAGAAATAAGTTCTCCGCCCATTCCTGCAATAATGATTGTATCAAAATCATTTTCGTCAAGACTGTCAAGCCCGTTTGAAAGCTTTGTTCTTATTATATTTTCAAATCCCTTTTCTTTAACAAGAGATATACAGGAATTTAAAGGTCCCTCATTTATATCCGAGGCAACAGCACTTTTTATAACCTTCTTCTCGGCAAGATAGACAGGAATATAACCGTGGTCTGTGCCAATATCAGCAATAGCAGCATCCTGCTTAACAAGAGCTGCTACTGATGATAGTCTTATTGACAATTTCTGCATCAGGCACCGATATGAGCGTTAAGCTTTTCAACAAGCTCATCAGCGTCTGTACCGTGAACTATGCAGGCGTCAGCTATCGATTCACCTCTTGACGCAGGACAACCAAGACAGTGCATACCTATCTCAAGAAAAAGCGGAGCAGTGTCCGGATAATTGTCAAGAACGTCTCCGATTATTGAATCCTTTGTGATTTCCATAATAAAATCTCCTTTAAACATCATTTTAAGATATTTATAACACAAATAATCTCTTATTGCAAGTGAGATTAAAATATGTTAATATATTTTATCAAAGAAGGTGATTTACGTGGATAAGGAATTTAACCCTGCACTTCAATTTGACGCTTTTACCGCAGGGATAGAGGATGGTGGTTTAAGGTCAATCACATCTATTGAAATTCTATCCTGTTATATTCTTGCCAACTGCAGCGAAAAAATTACGGCAAAAAATATTGTTGATTCTCTTGTAGAGGGAAAAATCGCAAATTATTTCGAAATATCAAATGCAATCAGCAAAATGATAAAAATGGGAAATTTTACTGAAGATGAAAACGGTTTTCTTCATATCAGCGACGAATGCAGATATTCTGTTGATATAGTTGAAAACGATTTGCCCATAACTATTAGAGAAAAAGCGGTTGAGCTTGTCAGAAAAACAGTAAAGTACGAAATCAATAAAAAAGAAAACAAGGTCGAAATTGCTAAGAAAAGCAACGGCTTTAAGGTAACTATGCATGTCAGCGACAAAAATTCGGACTTTATGGTGCTGTCACTTTACGTGCCCACAGAAGCACAGGCAGAGGTCATAAGAGATAAATTTCAAACCCATCCTGCCGAGGTTTACGAAAACCTAATTAATTCAATATTTGAGTAAAAAAATAACCTGTTGAATTTCAACAGGTCATTTTTTTATAAAATCAGTCGTTTGGTATAAAAGCTTTATGAACTGCTGCTACCGCTCTATCAGCAGATTCAGCATCAATAATTACTGAAATCTTAATTTCAGATGTTGAAATCATCTGAATATTAATATTGCTTTCATAAAGTGCTTCAAACATCTTTGATGCTGTGCCCGGATGAGATTCCATACCGGCACCAACGATAGAAACCTTTGCAACCTCAGTATTGCATACGATTTTGCAATCGTCAAGCATACCTTCAAGAAGTTCAACTGCAACAGGACCGTTATCCTTGCTTACTGTGAAAACGATATCCTTTGTGCCGTCACGTCCGAAGGACTGAAGAATAATATCAACGTTTATATTCTTTGATGACAGCTTTGAGAAAATTTTGAAAGCAATACCGGGAGTATCCTGTAAATTTAATATAGAAACAAGTGCAACGTCCTTATCCTTAGTAACACCTCTGATTAACATTTTTTCCATTTTTGCTACCTCCTTAACGATTGTACCCGGAATGGGATTAAGTGATGAGAGAACCTCAAGCTCTACTCCGTATTTTTTAGCCATTTCTACTGAACGGTTATTAAGCACCTGAGCACCAAGAGTTGCAAGCTCAAGCATTTCATCATATGTTATTTCTTTAAGCTTCTTAGCATTTTCAACCTTTCTCGGATCAGCAGTATAAACACCCTCAACATCTGTAAAAATCTGACATTTGTCAGCCTTAAGAGCCGCCGCAATGGCAACTGCAGATGTATCAGAACCACCTCTGCCAAGAGTTGTCAAATCGTCATAGCGGTTAATACCCTGAAATCCTGCGACTACAACAATATTACGCTTTGCAATTTCAGCCTGAAGTCTGTTTGGCTTAATATTCTTTATTCTTGCAGAGCCGTAAATAGAATTAGTATTAAAGCCTGCCTGCCAGCCTAAAAGACTGATAACGGGATAGCCCAAGCTTTCGATAGCCATTGCAAGAAGTGAAATAGAAATCTGCTCACCTGCTGCAAGAAGCTGGTCCATTTCTCTTTTGGCAGCCTTTGGATTAATTTCATTTGCCTTTTCAATTAGGTCGTCGGTTGTATCGCCCTGTGCGGAAACAACTACGACTACATCATTGCCCTGCTTATAAGTATCCGTTACGATACGGGCAACATTCATAACTCGTTCGGCATCTGCAACAGATGAACCGCCGAACTTTTGAACAATAAGTCCCATATGTCTGTAATCCTCCGATTAATAGTTTGTAACTTTTATTGTGTTGATAACATCTATTCCCGAAAGCTTTTCGTTAAGCTCATTTTCGGTCATAATATCTGTAATAAACGCAACCTCATCTGACGGCTGTCCCTGTCTTGAAAGATATTTTACCTCATCAAAAATAGAATTGATTTTCGTACAGCTTGCCTTTGCACGAACATAGAAAGGCATTTTTATACTGCTCTTATAATCAACAACATAATCCTCTGCACCTTCGCCCCAGCCAAAGATTTTCTTTCTTTCGGTATGCTTTGCACAGTCAATAATATCTGCAACAACAGCCGATGCGGTCGGAAGCTTTCCGGCACCCGGTCCGTAGAAGCAAACGTCACCAACTGCGTCGCCTCTTACAAGAATGGCATTAAATACATCCTTAACCGAAGCAAGCTGAGAACCGTTATATACAACAGCAGGGCTGACAAAAGCCGCAATTTCGTCATCATTAATATAAATAATCTGACCTAAAAGCTTAATTACACCGCCTGCTGAGTTTATATAAGAAACATCTTCAAGGGTGATATTTGTAATACCCTCTGTTTCAACCTGATTAGGATATACGTGCTTACCGAATGCAAGAGATGCAAGAATACAAACCTTACGGCAGGCATCGTGACCTTCAATATCTGCTGTGGGGTCCTTCTCAGCATAGCCCTTTTCCTGAGCAATTTTAAGAGCCTCCTCAAAGGACATACCCTCTTCAATCATCATAGTAAGAATAAAGTTTGTTGTACCATTCAAAATACCTGCAATGCCCTCGATATTATTAGCGGCAAGACACTGAGTAAGAGGACGGATGATAGGAATACCGCCACCGACAGATGCCTCAAAAAGATAATTTGCACCATTTTCCTCTGCAGCCTGAAGAAGCTCCAGCCCTCTTTGAGCCACAAGCTCCTTATTAGAGGTTACAACACTTTTTCCTGCTTTGAGAAGCTTCATTGTAAAATCAAAAGCAGGATTTACACCTCCCATTGTTTCGGCAACAATTTTGATTTCATCATCATTTAAAATATCGTTAAAATCCTTTGTAAATAAATCCTTATGGGGATCATCAGGGAAATCACGCAAATCAAGGATACGTGAAACCTCTAATGCTTTTCCGCCTGTTTTTATTGGAATGGAATTACTGTGCTTTTCAATTACCTCAACAACACCGGAACCAACAGTTCCGTAGCCCATTACGGCAACCTTCATATATATACCTCCTATGATAAAGACACGGCTGTTACACCGTCTATTACTTTTATTAAATTAACAAGCTCGTCAGAGGAAATGTTCATTTCGGCAATTCTGACAGTAACCGAAACATCAGCTACTGAATTTACGGGTACGCTTTGATTAACGGAAAGAACATTTGCTCCTGCCTTATAAATTTCACTCATAAGTGCAGAAAGAACGCCTGCATTATCCTTTAGCTTAGCATTAATCGTTGCAGTTTCGTCACTTTCCTGAGTGTTATACTCAAATATTGCATCCTTATATTTATAGTATGCACTTCTTGAAATACCCGCCATTCTCACTGCCTGACTGACAGAAGCCGCCTCTCCCGATGCTAAAAGATTTTTTGCATTAATCACCTTTGAAAAAACCTCGGGAAGAATGTTGGCATTAACAAGATAATACTTAATCTTATCCATCAAACTGTCCTCCAACGACGTACAGTTGTTTTACTGTGAGAAACACTTTACTTATATTAACAAAAAAGCTTTCATATATCAAGTATAAATCAAAAAAAATTATGAATTCTATTAAAATTACTTGATTAATATTGCACATTGAATTAAAATAATGTATAAAATAACCAAAGTTTTTCAAAGGAAGTTATGTTTTTATGAACAGCAAGGTTGAAAAAAGAAGGGCAACACTTATAAATATTGCATATACAGCAGTTATTCTTGCTCTTATTTATCTTTTTTTTAAATACTGCTTTGGGGTTGCGGCTCCGTTTCTGCTTTCGTTTTTCTTTGCCGTTTTGCTCCAGCGTCCGCTCAAATGGCTTGATAAAAAAACAAAAAATAAATGTCATACGCTTTGGTCAATTTTGCTTGTACTTTTTGTTATAGCAATTATTCTTGTTCCCGTGGGTCTGATTATCGGTGCTATCGTCAGAGAGGTTGGTAGCTTTGTTTCCTATCTTTCAGAGCAGTTAAACGACCTGCCTGCATTTCTGGTTACTCTTGAAAGAGAAATTTTAAATTCTCTTAAATTCCTGCCTGACGGTATTTACACAACAGTTTCCGATAAGGTAACAGAATTTTTCGGAAATCTTATTAATGATTTTGATTTATCTGCTTTGGGAATCAACACTCAGTCAATTACAAGCGGTATTACAAGCGGTATCAGTGGAATTTACAATGTTGCAAAAAATGTACCGTCTATTCTGCTTGCGGTAGTTATCGGAATAATTGCCTGGATTTTCTTTACAAAGGATTACAGAAAAATTGTTAATTTCATCAAGCTTCAGCTTCCGGATAACCATAAAAATATCCTCAGCGAAACTAAGCAGGTTTTCTCAAAAACAATCCTCAAAATGCTGAGAGCATACGGAATTATAATGTTCATTAC